>NZ_JABSOV010000047.1 GCF_013215345.1 Colwellia sp.
CAGCAGCCTGGGTGTTAGCAGCAGCAACAACTGAACTTGCGGCGATTAAAAATTTTGCCCATTTATTCATATCGATTATTCCTTGGCGTTATTAATATCTGCAGATGCTAGACTAAGCAAGAATCGAACGACAGATAAAAACATTTAAATATCAACAAGATAAAAACAAAACAACAGTAACATGTAAATTAGGTGTTAAATAGACTGACACTTATACCAGGTCAATACCTAGTCAATAGCAGATCAAGAAAAGCTAAGCATAAATGAAGGGCTTGGGGTTTTACTCTTAGAAAGTTTCAACAGTGACGCCCCTTGGTAAAGGCACACCTTAGACTGTCCTAATTAATTATTTTTTAGCTATTTTTACTAAAAGTCCGGATAACCCCGCTCATTCGCTTGGTTGAGTGTATAGTTAACTAAAGCTTTTCAACATATTATATTGTATGAAAAATACCTATATTGCTCGCCAAGCCATATTAAATCGTAAGCTAGAAACTATAGGCTATGAGCTATTTTTTAGAGATAGTCCTGACAATAAATTTCCAGAAATAGATCCCGATGTCGCCAGCTCTAAATTAATTATTCAAAACCATATTTATGGTGATATACAAACATTAAGCATGGGTAAGGTCGCCTTTGTCAATTTTACTGAGTACGCTTTAATTCATAAATACCCGTTAATGTTTGATAAAAGCAGCATTGTTATTGAATTGGTCGGTCATAAAAAACCCACCAAAAACTTATTGAAAATTCTTGGCTATTATCATGGCAAGGGTTACCAAATAGCCTTAACAGAATATGACTTAGAGCGTCATTGGGATACGTTATTTCCCTATATAAGCATAATAAAAATAAACTTAGAAAAAATTAATCCCAAACGTATAATTTCTGCCATACCAAGAATGAAGCCTTATAAGATAAAACTTGCCGCAGAAAGAGTCGAAACTAAATACCAAAGACAAGCACTGGTCGAGATCGGTTTTACTTATTTTCAGGGCTACTTTTATCATCAAACTGAAATAGTCGCAGGACAAAAAATGACCAGTCAAAAAACGCAGATGCTGCACCTATTAAGTGAAACCTTTAATACGCCAATAAATTACGACAAGGTGGCTAAAATTATCAGTCACGATGTCAATCTCACCATAGGTTTATTGAAAATGGTCAACAATGTTTCAACGGGCTCTAAAGTTGAAATTACTTCGCTAAAACAAGCTGCGGTCTACTTAGGCGATGAGTCTTTATGTCAATTTGTCGCTATTTTAGCCTTGTCGAATTTAACCTCTGAAACGGCTGATGAAGTGTGCCGTCAGGCACTTATTACTGGAAAAATGATGGTCGAGCTAAGTCATAGTAATAGCTTTCAATCAGTTAGTGAATTTGCTTTTATTACCGGTTTACTGAGTGCCATTGAACTGATGTTATCCATGCCTCTTGCAGAAATAATCAAAACCATGCCATTGGCTCCCGCTATTAAACAGGCTTTACTTACGAAAGAAGGTCCCTTGGGTGAACTATTAATCCTAACAACAACATTCATCTCAGGCAGCAATAATAATATTAACCAATTAATTACCAGTCACGCCTTAAACAAGCAAGCCATTCAGCAAGAGTTTCTCAGTGCTAGCCAGTGGTGTAGTGATTTAGGTATTTAGGGCTTTACACTTAGGGGTAAAGTAATACAAAACATGATGCCCTTACCTTGCTTAGGAATACATTGAATATTACCTCGCATAAGCTGCACCACTAAGTTGTACACTATACTTAGACCAATACCCAAATTTTTATTACCCATATTGGTGGTATAGAAGGGTTCAAAAACATCGTTCACAATAGCGGAATCAATGCCTTTACCGTTATCTTGATAGGTAATTTCAATGTGCCCATTTACTTTAGCAATATCAATTTCTATTTCTGGGTTTAAGGTCTGGGCAAAAGCGTGATCGATAGAATTAGCAATGAGTTGGCTAAAAACTTTATTTAAAGCTTCCGGATAGCCTTGCATCTGCACCTTGCTACCGGAGATATTTATCACTGGTTTATCTTGTTTAAGTAATATCAGAATTAAATCAGTATGTTTAGATATATGATCGAATATCTCAAACTCTTGTAATGTTTCGGCTTCTAAGTTTGCAGAAATCATTTTAAATTGACTAATTAAACCGGCGACTTTGCTCATGGAGTTTGATGACAGCTCACAACCTTTGCTCAAGTCAGTCATAAATGAATCAATATCTGACTTCTTAAGCCCTTCTCCTGCCACTAATCTGCCAAAGCATGCAACCCTTTCATGAATATGAGAAACCCCTGTTACGGCTATACCTAGAGGGGTATTTACTTGGTGGGCCATTCTAGAAACCAAAGTCGTTAGCGCAGACATTTTCCCCGATTTAATGAGCTTCTCTTGAGTCTGCTGTAATTCAGTTAAGGTTAAAGAGAGCTCGGCATTTGATTTTGCGATGACTCTTTTACTCTTTTGCACCGTTCCCAAAAAAACAACCAAAATGATGACCATACCAAGGCCAGAAATAAGCATTATTTTGGTTTTTTGTCGCTCACTATTAACTTGCAGCGCTTTAATTTCAGCATTTTTTTCTAACGTTAATATATTGAGATCTTTAGAAATTGCCTCAGATGTATTGAGGTAACTAGCCAGTTTAGCGCTTGTTTTACGCGACACGACCTGCTCTAGGGTTTGCTGATAAAGTAGCGATACTTGATAGGCTCTATGGTAGTCGGCTTTACTCGCATATATCTGTCTCTGCAAGTTATAAGCTTTTGATAAGCTACTATTATTATTTTGTGCTATTGCCACCACTATGACGGCTGCAATCACTTGCTCTGCTAACACAGGTTTATTACTGGCAATATAAACCTTAACTAAGGCCAGCTTACTAACCAGTATGCCCTTAACAAAACCCGCCTGCTCTCTTATTGCGATCGCTTTATTTAAAGCGGCTTCAGCTTTTTGATATTGTTGTTGTTGGAAATAAAGTAACCCAAGGTTCTGATAAGAAAAAGAGGAATGAAACGTCAACTGATGATCAAGTCGTATCGCCAGTGATTTTTCTAGCAGCTCCGCAGATTTTTGATAGTTCTTCACCCCTAAGTAAGCTTCCCCCAGATTGTTATAGGTTGACGCTAAAATAGTAATATTATCATTGGTTATCACTATGGCTAGCGCGGACTCTAAATAGCTCACCGCTTGCTTAAAAAAGCCTAGTTTGATAAAAGCATAACCGACATTACCTTGGCTAATGGCTTGAAAATTTCTGAACTCGGTAATACTTTTGACTACACCATAGGCCTTTAAGTTAGCATTCAGTGACTCTTCAATATTATCCATATGCCAATAAACGATAGCCTTGGTATTGTAGTAATGCCAAAAGAATACCTTATCACCTGCCAAGTTGGCGATTTCCTTAACTTCTTCAATGGTTTCAAGTGCTAAGGCATGATGATTTAAGTAAGTGTTTGCTACCACTTTATGCCTAATGATCTTCACTCTTTGCACGGCCGTTAACTGTACTTTACTCTTGTTGAGCTGCTCTATCGCCCTAAGTGCCTGTTCAGGATCAGCAACAACTAAAGACTCTATGCTGGCTAATTTTTCCAGCAAGGTTTTCTCAGTGCTAGCCCAGGAGAAAGAGACTAAAAAGAAAAGAGATAACATTAACAATGTCTGCATATTTAGCATCATAAGGCAATAAACCACTAATAACCGATATTAGAATTTAATTATAGTAATTAATTGACCGATAAATGGCGCTTTAGTGAATTTCAGAAAAGAGTGTCATCACGGCCGAGGTTGATCGCACAAAAGGGGGGGATGGCTGACTTGGCTTGCAGGTAAAACAATGGCAAGCAATGAGCTTTTGACTCGTTAATGGCTCTACTTTTACGTAAAAACAAGTCTGCTTTAACAAACAAGGATAATAATTAGCTGTATTTAAATATCACTTACTTAGGTGGTAATTAAACACAGCGAAGGAAATTAGACTTCATCAGGCCTTAAATAAGCGATATCATCTTCATCGTCAGCATGAAAATCGTAACCACCTTCAAAATCATCATTCAATTCTACCAAAAGGATAATAGGTAGCTCTAATATTTCTTGAATAAAAGTAGCGATATCTGTTTGTTGTTTAATAATGGCCTTAAATTCAGAGAAAACTAATAACTCAACTTCTTGCAAGTAACTTCTAGTGGGTATCGATAGTTGCTCGGTGAGTTTAACGATACAAGTTTGCAACTTCTCAAGCAGCACATCTTTTTCTGTGCTGATAAGATAAGTTTTTAAGACTTTATATAAAGAGGTGGTAAATACTTTTTTATCCGAATCAATGAGTAATAATGCAATTGCTGTATTAAGAAATCGTTGTAATTCAACCTCCAATATATCTTCACTTAACACGGTATCATCTTCAATCACCGATTTATTTGCACTATAGTTCGCGGCAATGCTTTTATAAACATCTAATAGCTTAGCGCTTTTATAGCTTTCTTTCATTAAATTGGCATGCATAAGGCTGATATCAGCCGTGTCATTGATGGCTAAGGCATAAGTGCTAATCGAAATACGTTCAAAGAATAAGGGTGATACTTTCTTTAGTTGCGCATATTTAGCCCAGCCAGCTCGAAAGCAATAAACAATGCCTTGAGTTTTTATAATCTCTTTTGCTTTATTAGCATTGTTATCACACAGATCTAATAAACCTAAATTGCTAATACCTAGAACAATTTCGCAGCCTTTTTTAATTTGATCGGCATAAATTATAGATAAATTATCCGAAGCAATCCGTAACGACATATCGATTAATTGTTGTTTGAGCTTAGCTATAAACTCGGGAGAAAAATAGCCATCACTTTCTCCGTCTTTTAAAACCAAAAGTAGAAAAGGATGATTTCTTAACTCTGCTATTTTCATTAATGAATCCTAGTAATATAAAGCTGTGTGGTAATATCTTTTTTAAATTCTACAGTGGCGCAAACATATCATCTGTGTCTATTTCTACTGAGGTTACTCTTTGTTTATTGGCATTATCTTTCAACGCTTTTTCAACGTTTTCTAGCGTGCCATTGCTACTTACTACCATAACTTCACGATAGGCGTCTTCATCTAATGATTTAATTTTCATTAGCAGCTCTTCGATACTGCCAGATGTTTGCTCTTCGTCTTCTTCTATTTCAGAGAAATCATGACCAACAAACGGCAGAGACAAATATAATAGGCCAAAGTCATCTTCAACAATGGCTTTTAATACTTCTAACTGTTTTTCTTCATCATCGGTAGAAAGAAAAATTTGTGATAATAAACTGTGTGCTTCAGTTTGCGCACAAAACACATGATCTTCATCCATATTCTGCCAATAAGACGGCTCAACATTTAATAGCTGTTTAATCGACTCGGCATCCATTAACCAAGTTGCAATAGAAGGAATGGTGGCATCGTGCTCTCTAACAATTTTAGCCACGGTTAAAATATCCATCTCGGTTAACACCGCCATCATGGTTTCATCACCATGTTCAGCAGCAATAGCCTCTAATGAAGTACCTGCGCGTCTACCGCTTTGTTGTGCTATTTCGATAATATCAGTAGCCAGAATGAGGGCATTTTTTGTCACGGTTATTCCTTAAAAAGTCTTTGTATTTGTTATTAGATGCCTAATTAAATTCATTAGGACAATTCACTTTTTACTAGTAGTTCTCATCAAAATCATCTGATGAATAATCATCAACTTGCTCATAATCATCCGCTACAGCTTTTAAAGGTGTCGCATCATAGCGGTTATAAAAATGAATAACTAACACAGCAATTTTTAAATCTTGTTCGCAATCGTTCATCATTTCGCTTATACAGGCTCTGGCATCGGCATGTACACCAACGAATGGTTTTACCTCTGCCCAAGAAGGCTCATTACTTAAGTCGACTAAGGCCAAATTTTTACTATCAACTCTGATTTTGGTGGTTATAGCCATAGCTAACTGATCAACCATACCGGTAAATAATGAAGGCATAGCCTGTAACTGGACAAATAGATTATCTAAATAAATAGATAATAATTCAGGATTTTCAGGATCCGTTAACGAGGTCATATTTTCTAAATACATAGAAAAATCGTCGGTTAAATAATCAGGTATATTTTTGTCAGATTGCAAAGGTTGTTTCCTAGCTACATGTGTTAAAAGTTGTGTGTGCAAATTAAGAGTTTTGTGTATTTTCTATGTGAGATATTGGCTGGTACTTAGCTCAACGCCTAACTTATATACCTACGTAATACCTAACTTAAGGCATTGTGCCAAAAAGAGTCAGCAACCTCTCGGGGGTCCGTTATAATGGTATAGTTACTTTTCAAATACAAAGCACGCTTTTTAGGATCCGAAATAGCATCATAGGACTTTTGAATTAATTGAAATTTTTCTCCATCCTCAACACTTGTATTTTTATCTGGGTGATATTTATTCGCGAGTTTTCGATAGGCTTTTTTGATCTCGATGGTCGTCGCATCTCTACCTACACCTAACAGTTCAAAGTGATCCATATATTTACAACTACCTCTGGTTGAAGTTTTACCTTAACAACATCATTATATTTACTTATTTGCCCTTGAAGAACAGCATGAGCATTATTAAAACCCTCATCTAAGCCCCTGATAAAAATTTGCTAAAATGTATAGCTATACCAAACATAATAGGAAAATCTAGGTCAAACACCATAGAGCTAACGGTTAGGGGTATTTTAATCTAATCAAAACATTCTTGCTAACGTTTTTTCATGGTGAATTTACTCATTAACGCTGTTATCTGCCACTTGATTGCTGATAATATCTGACAACCCTTGATAAGTTAAAATACTTTCAACAACTTGAATTAAAACCATAAGATATTTTATATGAATAATAACAAAAAATTTATTACTAGCCTTTTTCTCTCACTTACGTTAATTGCTTGTTTTGGCGGTGACCCCGCAATAGAAAAAGCCGATAGTTTTATTACTAAGCAAGTAATAGATAAAACAGATACAAGATGGAAAACTACCTTAACTAAACCGCCATTACTTACCTTCACTCAAGGTAAAGATTATTTTTGGGATCTGCAAACAAATCAAGGCAAGCTCACTATCAAGCTATTAACCGATTCAGCACCTATGCATGTTTCTAGTACCATTTACTTAACGGAACTAGGTTTCTATGATGAGTTAACTTTTCATCGTGTTATCCCTGGCTTTATGGCACAAGGTGGTGATCCTACCGGTACTGGTGCTGGTGACCCTGGTTATAAGTATGATGGCGAATTTGACGGTGAAGAAAATCATAGCGAAGCTGGAACATTAAGTATGGCAAATTCTGGCCCAGGTACCGATGGCAGCCAATTTTTCTTAACCTTTAAACCAACACCTTTTTTAGATGGCAAACACACTGTTTTTGGTAAAGTTGTTGAGGATGAAGATGACAGCTTAGCTAAAATTGAAGCATTAGGCAGTCGAAGTGGCAGAACCACAGAAGAAGTTAAAATAATTAAAGCAACAATTCGTATCGAAAATAGCAAATAAACAGTCTTTTCTTAATCGTTATAACAGGTATAAACTCCACTTGTGGAGTCTATACCTGCTTGATGTCGGGGTAGTTGACTGCATTAAAGTGGCTCTTTTAACTCAGTGTGAATCATTTAATCTATTACTGATATACATCAAAACAACTTGCACATTGCTGTGTTTAACTTCACTACACTATTTTAGTTACTCATTTTGCCTTGAAATAAGGTAAACAGATGTGAATTAATATGAATAAAACAGCAAAGACTTTATTGTTATTATTAGCGGCATTCTTTTTATTTATCGGTTTAAAGAGTTACCAACACGCAACAACCTATACTGAATTAACTGATGTTCAAGCAATTAACGGCACTATACTTCAATTACATTGCCCACCCAAAGGCGCTGCATCATTAACTCTGAGCGACTCTGCTGCTACTTATAATTTATCGGTTAAATTTAGGACTGATTATTGTGATGACAAAGACTCACAAGCGCTTTTAGGTAAAGATGTCACCATGCAAGCTGTGCAAGTAGATGGCGATTTTTATCAAGTTTATCAACTAAAAGAAAAAGACCGAATTATTCTTAACCCTGAGGAAGTCGAAGCAGATCAAACAAGTGCCACCTTGGGTTTATTTTTCTTAGCACTTTTATTGACGGCTTTAGTCGCTTATAAAAGCCGTCAAGGCAACAAGCAGTAATAAATTAAACTAGCCATGTTACCTTTAACTACTTTATTTTCATGTCGTCATAGTGGCGGAAAAATGAAATGGATAACGACCAATGAGCAGCTAGTTAAAAAATATAAAATTAATTCAAACGCCTTAGTAAACAGGCTACGGAGTAATACCATACTTTTGCATTATTTTATTATATTCTCCTGATGCAACTAACTTATCTAACAGCATATTCATCGTAGTAACACTAAGGTTGGTGTTTTCCCTGAGCAAAATGGTGTGTTGATATTTTTGATCCATTTTAGTGGCGATTAAGAGCTCAGACTTTGCAGAAGGATTATCAAGCAGGTATTTGTCTAAGAAAGACTTTGTCACTATGGCGATATCCATTTTCCCCCATAACACCAACTGAACATTCACCCTTTCATCCGATGATAGTTGTATATCGAACTTTGATCTTAAAAAGTTAGGATCTGCATTGAAGTCAGCAAAATTATAGTGGTAGCCCAACATAGCCGATATTGACTTGTTCTTCAGGCTGTTAAAATAATCTTGCTGCTTAGCTTTACTTTTTAACGCGATAAAAATATCTCCGCCCTTAAAAGGTAATTTAATTTCGACAATAGCAATATCCTGCCAACCCCAGACTTTTCTTTCAAAAAAGAACAGGTCGAATTGACCTTGTTGAAAGAAAACATACCTTCTTCTTGAGCTGGTTAATACCAAGTTAAAATGATATTCATGTTGAATTTTATTTAAGGAGTTAATGAGATCAAGTGTTATACCAGAGATGTTGCCTTGATTGTCCTGTTCAATAAATGGCGGAGAAAGATAACCGCCGACATTCACTTTTTCCGCGGCAGAGAGACTGCCGCAATAAAGGAGTATTAAAAACGGTAAGGCAATTAATTTAGTTAACATTGCATTCCTGATTTATTGGCATAAGACGCTTGTTCACCGAGACTTTTATGCCATCATTTTTATTAACGATTGAATAACCTGAGCTATGAATAAGCAGCACTTGCTCAATATCCCCCTTTATTCAATTCTCAGCGTTAAAACATAGATAAATAACCAGTTATTCATAAACGTTTTGCCTTGATAATCGAATAAATTGAAAAATTGATAGAGTATATAGCGACTTAATCTTGTAAATTTCACTCTTAAAAATCTAAGTTGTTGTTTTACTTAAACATCAACTACTCATTATCCAGAGTTCAGGTTAAATAGTTAATTATAGACACTGCTACGCCAGTATTTTCTTAAAAGCTCATTTATTTTAATAAGACTAACTCAGTACAGATATCGAACAACAAGCCGAGCATTATCTATAAGTAAGATCCGAAAATAGCGCCTAAAAATAGCAGAAAAATCAAGCTGTCGACTTTAACTTAATGGTATTGGTAAATAACCTTGGGTTGACAATTTTATCCAGCATCACTGTATCAGGTAGGCAATCGTCATCAACATAGTCAATATAATCCGCCGCCGAATCAAACACCAATATATCAAAAGCTAATCTATCTTTTCCGTATAGACCTCGATGAATCATATCAGCTGAAAAAACTAACAAGTCGCCCGCGGCTAAGTGAATTTTTTTACCTGTAGATAACGCCTCACTACTCACTCTGCCCTGTTCTTCTTGGCGGACATTAAACTCTTCTTCATTATCCCAGCGTTTATGGGAACCAGGTACGAGTTCCAGGCCTAGTTCATCAAATAAAGGCACACGAAAGTGTACAACTTGTGTTTCATGCATGATTCTTTTTTGCGCTTCTAAATCATGATCATATTGACAGTCTCGATGCCAAAAATCTTTTTGCAAAGAGCTAACTGGATTGAAAAATAGTTGCGTGTTCATAAAGTTGGCTTTATTGGTAATAACCTTATCAACCAGCGCCATTATTTTTTCTGAACTGATAAAATTAAAAAGTTTGACCCTATCGTCCGGGGCTAAATATTGACTGCCAGTAATTAAAGAAGAATTAAAAGCTTCCTCCTGATAGAAATCGAAGTTGTCTTTTTTCCATAACTGATGGAATTTTAAGATGACTTCTCTAAGTGCTGAGATTTCAGCGCCATTAAAATAATCCCTAATAACAAAGTAGCCGTGCTCGCTATACGCCTTTTTTATTTGCTTACTGCTTATTTCGGTACTTTTTATTTGGCTACTACATATTTCGGTACAACTTATCGGACTGTTATCAAACACTTTGGCGCTAGCTTCCATTTACACTTATTACCTTTTTTACTTTTGCTCTTTGTTTCTGAGTAAATATTTTATCAAGCTTTACTTATCAAGCTTTTTTTTACCCGCATAGCAACGAATTATGACAAAGGTATTCTACCAATCATCTTTAAAAACACCAAAAGATAAACCACAGTAAAGTCGTTTACCTCCCATAAAAATACGGCTAAATAAAAACAGCACAATTGTATAACAGTTGATTCAAAACAACTAAAAGCCAACTAATCACTGATAGAGTCATTATTCTAATACGATTAAAAAACAAACCACTAACTCACTAGAGTAATTACCCTAACACGCACAAAAACCAAGCACTTATTGAATAAGTTAATATTTACCGAATAAGAACTTTTAACTAAATAATTTAAGCCTGTAACCCTGATAAATTTATGATTACAGCTTTGTTTAGCTTTTTAAAAGCAGAGCAAAATACTAATTTTTAACTTTTATCAACGAGACTAACAATGAACACTGCACTATATAACAACCCTTGCTACACAGCTAAAGAACTCAGCAACAAAAAGCACCTTCCTGTTCTGGCACAAAAAAAACCAGACAACTTTGATAGCTGGTACAGCGGTAAACAATTTCAACACTAACGAATTGCTGACTAAGTGAATTAACTTGGTGAACTGCTTTGATATAAAGATAAAGGGGTCGGTAATAAATGATTGCATCATTTATTACCGACCCCTTTTTTGTTTTTAATAGAGCCATTATTACTTTTCATAAATAGTCGTGCGATGAGGTATAATTATTTTCATAGATTATATTAGCCTCATCAACCTCAGAGATAAAAGCAATCAATCAGAAACTCCCCACTGTAAAGAACTCAACATCAGTAGACCCTTCAGCTGTAGATACCCAACTTAAAATTGCTAGTTTTAATTTGTTCAATTACCTAGAGCCGCCCAATGCTTTTTATGAGTTTGAGCGCATTTATAGTGCCGCGCAATGGCTAAAAAAACAAACCTGGATAACAGACTATTTGCGTGAATATCAACCTGACATTATTGGTTTTCAAGAGGTTTTTAGTACTGAGTCGTTAAAAGAGTTAGTCGCCGCGCAAGGCTATGATTATTTTTCTGTGGTTGCTCAACCTCAAGTCATTGATGACTTTATTTATCGCAGTCCTGTGGTCGCTATTGCCTCTCGTTATCCTATTGTTGACGTTGATGCGGTAAAGCCAGACCTAGAGCTTGCACAGACATTAGGCTTAACCAGTGACTTTTCTTTTAGCCGAAAAGTGATCAGAGCTACGATTGATGTACCTCATATCGGTAACTGCGATTGTTATGTGGTGCACTTTAAGTCTAAACGTTCGATGATTGAATTCGATGAAAAAAGCCAGAGTCTATCTCCAGAAAAAACTATTATTGAAAGCCTAAAAGCACAAATGGCAGGTGGTTGGGGCTCAACTATACAACGTGGTAGTGAAGCGACGTTATTAATGATTGATATGATAGCGCGGCGTGAGGCTACGGGGCAGCCGATGATTTTAATGGGCGACTTTAATAATAACTTAACCGATGGTGTATTAAGTCATTTACTAATAAACACCTTACGCTTTGTCTCACGCATTGATCGCGATACTTATCTGGCTAAGTATTGTTTAAATGACGCTTGGGATTTGTTTCAAAAAGCGCTAACTAATGAGCCTAATGATACGGATGAAGATGGTAAAAATACTGAAAGTGAAGCAACTGTTGCCGCAAGCCTTGAAGCAAAGCTAGAAGTGACTCTAGAAGTTAGGCAAGAAATTAAGCTGGCAGAAAAACGAGTACGGACACCAACACATTATTTTGGTGCTAGCAGCTCAGTACTCGATTACATCTTATTGTCATGTGAATTTGATGCCAGTTATCACGACAGTCTTTATCAAGTCAGTGACTATGATACTTACGACCGACATTTAATTAACCCTATTTTCGACCGTGATGGCGAAAGTACAGATCACGGTATTGTCCTAATAACATTAACGTTAAGAGCATAAGCGTTAATGTTCTTAGCTGATGTGAAGTTATTAACTAAAGTGATATTGAAATTGAAATTATAATTATTGGTCTAGCTGGAACGTTTTTATATTAAACCGTGGCAGCTAGGCCCGCAGCAACAAAAACTACCGCTGAAATTCTATCAAGCACATTGGTTTGTCTGACACTTTTTAGGCGTGTAGCTACCATTTTTGCTAACATACCGTATGAAGTTTTACATAAAAAATCGACACAAAACCAAGTCACGACAATCGTTATTAATTGTTCAGTATAGCCACGTTCCGTGTTAATAAATTGTGGTAAAAAAGCGACAAAAAATACGATATCTTTGGGGTTTGTGATACCCAACATAAAGCTTTTAAAGAATAAGTTGCTATCAGGCTTCAGCTCATTTTCCTCAGCTAGTGCTAACGACTGGTTACCATCTGCTGCTTTTACCTTTCCATTTTCCTTCCCTTTGGCAGAAAACCATAAACTTACGCCAAGATAGACTAAATAAGCCGCGCCCAGATATTTTATAACATTGAATAAGATTTCAGAGGCCGTAATAACCGCGCCTAAGCCTAGAGCAGAAACCGTAATTAAAATTGATGAGGCAAGGCTACCACCTAAAATAATCGGCAATGATTTTTTCAGACCATAACGAATAGTGCTATTGATCATCAGTAAGGTTAGCGGACCAGGAATAGCAATAACCACAGCAATAGTGAAGGCAAAGAGCAGCCAAGTATTAAAATCCATAATTTCCTTTAGTTTTTTGAAGAAGTTTTAAACGCAGCGTGATGAAGAGCGCTAAGTCATTAATGCAATAAATGAGTCAATGCATAAAAGAGCGAATGTTAAGCCTTTTTAACTTTATCCGCTTTAATCAGCATGTCACCATAACCATCCATTTTACAGTCAAGCGGATGATCCCCCTCAAGCAAGCGCTTAATGATCGCTTTAGTGCCTATTTTAAGTACGATTGAGCTGCCCTTTACTTTCAGGTCTTTTACCAAGGTTAACTTATCCCCTACCGCTAATTTATTGCCGTGGATATCTTTAACGATTATTTCATCATCATTTTCACTAGGGTCCCACTCACAATTACATTCTGGACAAATAAGTAAAGATTGGTCTTGATAGACATATTCTGATTGGCATTTTGGGCAAGGAGGTATGGTTTCACTCATGATTTATTACTTTTATAGTTAGTTTTTATTTACTGAGATTAATAGCACTGTCGCTATTTTATCAGCCATGGCGGCAGATGCCATGGTTGATCGGAGAATAGATAAGATTGGCTTTGATTGCCTGTTTCACATCGTGGTGGAGTTTTATTTTTTGTTATAGACAAGAATATACAAAGGGGCGTTAAGCCCCTTGTGGTACAAATGGTTATTTATATTTAAGCAACCACCTCTGTGACAGATAACTCTTGCATAGCGATTGCGGTTATCAAATTACTAACCCTAAGCAGTAAACCTCTAATAGATTGATTTTCAGCATGTAGCAGCTCAACTAATTTAGTACAACTATCAACTAATGCGTCACTGTAGGCAAACCCTATCAGCGCAACTATCTTAACCATAGCTAACTCATCAAGCATCTTGCTAGTTTCGTCTTGCTGTTCATAAACGATATTAACTAACTCGATAGTGCTGACTAGCTTTTCCATTCTAGGGTTAAGCCTGACTAACGATGCAGCCCGCCTGCTAGCACTTCTAGCAATAAGCTCCTTGCTGGCAACTAACTTAGGCAGAGTAATACGGGTACGTTTAACAGGTGACTTTCTTTTGACTGTCTTACGCTCTATTGATTCATTGTAGCTGAACTCACCATCAACAAATTGAGCTATGTTGGTGACACTTAATCGCTCTGACATTATCGCAGCAGACTTAGCAGTTTTACGGGTGAAATCTCTATAATCCTCAGCAAAACCATGGGTAGAGATACATTGAGCTAAATCCAGAATTAACGCATTAGCCTTCCCTTTAGATGCACGTAAACACCTGCCGATAATCTGTAAATACAATCTTAAAATCTTGGTAGGTCGCGCTAAAACCACGCAGTCAGTAGCAGGATCATCAAAACCAATGGTCAGCATAGACATATTAATGATTAACCTAACCTCGTTTGATTTATATCTACGTATGCTTTCATCATTATCACCACCCGAGCGCTGCGAGTGAACAATTTCATGTTGAACATTGAGTAATTCAAACGCCTCAGATAACGCCTCTACATGCTTGATGGAGTTAGCAAATAACATAACCTTACGGCCATGAGAAAGTGCATCATCAACGGTTTGTTGTGCAACTAAGGAACAATGTTCCAGTAAGATACAGTCTAAACCTGAAACACTAAAGTCACCTCGGTACATCTTAACGGCACTATAATCGATCTCTTGCGCTAGGCTAGGTACTTTGTAAACCGGTTTGGCTAATTCGCCCAATTCAATCAGCTGTCTTGTTGTCGTCTCTTCAATCAATTTCATCGACTTATCAATATAAACACCTAATCTATCGATGGGTGTGGCCGTAAGACCAATAATCAAATCAGGAGATAAGTCTTCACGCATAGCGATATAAACGCCACCCATGCAGCCAACATGGTATTCATCACGTAGCAGTACATCACACTTTATATTTAGATGCTTTCTGCGAGCAAAAGACTGCTCCATTACTAACGTCACATCACCGCCAGCTACATAGTTGTAGCCAGATTTGACCACGCTAACCGTCAAACCATTAGAGGTCAGTGTGTGTAATAACTGCGGAATTAATGCCGCATTACGCAAACTAACCACGACATGTTTGTCGGATAATGCTTGGCACAATTTAAGGATACAGATACTCTTACCGCCACCTGTAGGCAGTGCAATAATGGAGTTTTCTCCAGCGCCAATGGCCTTACTAACGCTGTTAATCTGATAATCTTTGTCTAATATCTGCATGCCATACCACTCGGATTCGTTTTTGTATTAGTGTTGCTACTGTCTTTTTATTTCTATTTTTATAGTTTAATCAGTAAGTTCTACGTCTAGATTTACCCTACACGTAAGCTTTCTACCCTACGACTCCTATGCGGTGCAGCATCAGCCAAGTCGAAAGCGGGCACTATTATATACTGAAAAGCTGTCGAGATGCACAATTCAGCGATTCATTTTTTTTAGTGGAGTTAACTCAATTACTTGGCGTTTGATTTTCAGTTGCTTCACAGCGAATTGGTCAAGCTTGCCTGACCTTGGCTAATATTGGCTAATCTCGGTAATAACGCCAATCGATAGCCGCTAGATAAAGTTCATTAGGTGACGACAAAAATGTTACGAAACTTTTCACCACCCAGGTAGGCATTGCTTCTTACCTTTATGCTCGCTAGTCTATTAACTAACCCTTGTCATAATAAAATATAAAAAATATAAAGATGATGTCCTTATTTTTCCAAAGAATATTACTCGCTGGCTGTTTGTTAGGTTTTATTGCGCCTATTGAATTATTTGCTCAAGATGCTGAGTTAGGCACCCTGCCACCCCCAAGAAAACTAACAGAGCCCCAAGCTAAGCTTGCTTCAGCAAACTACCAAAAATATTGTGCTTTATGCCACGGCGCAGACCGACAAGGCCATGTCAATGATCATGCGCCATCACTGCGCAGCAAAAGCTTATTTGAATCCGGTGTTCCGCACGCTATTTTAAGACCGATGTCTTATGGCAGAAAAGGCACGGCTATGGGCGGTTACCTTGATGAAGTTGGCGGGCCGATGACGCTAGCTGAAACCTGGGACTTAACCTATTGGTTATTTGAGCAAGCAGGAGTTCAGCGCTTAAAGCTATCAACTAATCCTGTTCATGGTGATATTAAACGCGGTGAGCAAGTCTATTTAGCAAACTGTACCAGCTGTCATGGGGTTCAAGGCGAAGGTATTACGGCTCCTGCGCTAGGTAATCAATCTGCCCTTGCCCACAACACCGATGAATTTATCCGTCATGCCATACAAAATGGTCGACAAGACACACCAATGCAGCCCTTCAAAGATAAGTTATCGGCGCAAGATATCAACAACATTACCGTTTTTTTACGCAGTAAAGCACTCGGCTGGAAAGACGAAATAACCATACTTAAAGCACTGCCAACACCTGAACAATACGTTATCAACAAAAATGGTGATGACCCAAATTTTGCTTTGCAAGATGGCATGTACGTATCATCAAAAGATCTAAACGCCGCCTTACTGGCAAAAAACAAAATGGTACTGCTTGATACACGTGTGCCTTCGGTTTGGCAAACCGCACATATAGAAGGTTCTATTCCTTTTCCCTACTATGCAGATCTGGATGAAACCGTGGCAGGCATTCCCAAAGATGTGCAAATTATTGCTTATTGTTCTTGCCCGCGTGCCGCAGCAGATTACACCATTAAAAAACTAAGAGATCGTGGCTACACCCGCACTGCAGTTTTATGGGAAGGCGTTTTTGGTTGGATGAATTTAGGTTATCCAGTAATGCGTGGCGATATTGAAACTATTGGCGACTAAATGTTGCCGACTAAAAGAACTGCAAGGCTGAAATTGTCAGTTTGCTCACGTATGCATGGCATAGCTAAGTTTATTTTTTGAGTTGGTTGTTTTTTGAGTACTTACATTAGTATTGCGGATCATCTCAATTGCGATGTCCGTTAAATCAGTAACTTCTCCTATGCCAATAGTGCTTTCTAATTGCACTTCAAGATCATGCGCCAGATCTTTATCCAAACTCTTTAAATAACTTATCTCATCGCGGTAGTACATATTCTGAGTTTTATTGCTCTTTTTCAATTCCACCTTTAATATTGCTGGCTGACCATGAGTAGAAATCTTATTCATATACTTTTGTAATTGCGACGATTTTTTTAATACCGATAGATCTCGATACCAGAATGAGTACTCTTCACTTTCATTTTTATCCTTTGGTAAAACAAGAATATAAAATGCACGAGCAGGTATGTCTTGATGTGAAATCGCCGCGATAATTGATAAACATGACTCTCTAAATTTTTTATTACTCAATAAGTTTAAAATAATATCCTCACTACTCTCATTCTTATAAATAAGATGTTTAAGCGCTGAATTACCACTAAAACTTGCGGCATTAATATATTGTTGATGCTTAGTTGCTTTTAAATAGAATGGAACGGAGAAATGATTATGTGCATATATATTTCTCATCGCTTTTTGCAGGCCATAAATTCGACTGCCCCGTTTACCACAAGCTTCAATGGTATCAATGTGCTGATATAAGTACTTTCTGATAGCTCGACAAGCTAAATGTTTACTTTCAATGGCGTTCATTAATAACCGAACTGCGCCTTGTCCGTCATAGCCCAAGACAATATATTTTTGTTTTCTTAACGTGCGATCTTGTTCAGCAAAAGGCACCGTTAATTCAATTTCAATCTCTTCGCCAGCCTTAAACTTAGTTTTCTCTTTCAGGTTTACTAATAACCCTTGAATAGAAATATTTTGAGTTTCACCTAAAATATTGGTAACAACGTTATTACTGCGTGTTATTGCCATCTTAAACGATAAAATAAAACGATCTTCACTTCGAGCCTCATCATTTTCAGCGGTGACTATTTCAGTACTAGAAAGTTTATCAATAGCCCTAAGTTGATAACGCTCAGGTAACAAGCTATCTATTTCGACAATATCGCCCTGCACGGGTTGATATAAGGTTTCGTACAAACTACTTATATCTGAAACCGTGAGCATATGATCACATTCGCTAATCATATCAAGCGCCGCTTTAGGCGGAGCCCTATTTAATACCGCCATTTTTGGATGAACATGACAGGGTAATGCTGATGGCACATGAGCATCTTCTGTGGAATTTATGCTTGATGATGAAATTTTAATAACCCTAAACAGACCATTTTTGAAATAACGATTAAAAACAGTTTTAACATATTTATCATTAACAAAGTCGTCATACCAAATAAGTGAATAGGCATAAGCTTCTTGGTAACTAGACTTCAAAATGAAAGCATACTTATCAATAGTTTTTCTTTCGTTCAAAGCTTGCTGTATCGCTTTATTTCCAAGTAACACAGGTAAGAAAAAACTGTCCTGCTGATCACTAAAAAAATCCCATAACTCATCATTACCAGAAGTTTTCATTGCTACTTTTGCATGCCAAGAATCATTTTTTTTATAACAAAGTAACGGAATATCATGTGTTTTATTCAGGTATAACTGCTCATAACCTTTAGAGGTAATAGAGTCAAACAGAGGCTTAATAAATAGTTCTGTCGGGCCGATTATTGCTCGTTGTTTTTGCATCAAGTAATGTAAAAATAGCACCCGCATTTGTTTGTCTGTCAGTGGACTAGAGAATTTCAACAGATATTCAAACTTGTAATTTGCTGATGAAACTTGACTATCAATAATCTCAAAACCAAGCTCAAGTTCTTTTTCAAACTCTATTTCTTTATGATGATCATATAACCATAAATAGACTTTATTCGATTTTATATCTTCTATTTTATTTGAAGTCTTAATAACAACTTTTCTATTATTCATTTTTTCAATAGTGGCCGTTATACCAACTTCTTTTTTTCCTTGGGATGTCATGCCCATAATTGGATTAATAAATACTTTACAAGATGAATTAAGCTGCTTTGCCTGATGATTTACTCTATTTTTATTTACTAATGGCTTGGGTTCAGCTTTATCTATTTTGAACGCTGAGAGTTTACTTTCATTCGAATCTTCATCGTTATAACCAATTTTACTATTATTTTTATGAGCGGCTCTCTCTTGAGCATGTTCCATAACTTCATGATAAATAGCTATGGTATAAAGATTTTGATATTCCAGTAGTTTCTGATTAAAAAACGCTTTGCCTGCTGAATCAAGATAATGATTAATTTTGTTGTGTTTAACAATTTCACAATCTCTAAAAAACAAACGTAAATCAATTGATTTAGTTGCTTGTTGAGCAAGTTTTTTTATTTCATTTTTAACGGCAAGGTGTTGACCGCTACTTTCTTCTGGTAGGAGTTTTTGAACAAGATACTCGAGTCTGTCGTTACCCGCATAAGGAACTAAACTTAGTATTTGTTTGCTAAACCTTATTAGGTGAGGACTTATTGTACTACTCATTAGTCGTTGTACCTTATCTTTTTACATGAACATCTTTGAACATATTTTAAAATATTCAAATCATATATTTAGGTCAGGTTGCTGCGATACACTAATATTTACGGCTGATAAATTAAGCCTTTATTATTCCATATGCGTAATAAATGATATCTTTAGTTTAAATAACATTTACTAGTCAACATTCACTTTCCCACCAAAGTAGTCAATCCGACAAAACAGCCTATTTAAAGCACAAAAGAAACAAATCATCATCCGTTTTCCTCAAGGCTAAACATAGTTCCATAAAAACTGTGCATTTATTGCACTGAATGAGATTAAGCTTTTCACCGGCTTAGGTCAACAAAGCCTATACAAAAACCGACACTGTTAAATAGCCGTTTGTAAAATAAAATGATAATTTAGACACTTAACCTTTTATTTTTTCTTCTATTCACTAATGTTTAATTCGTCTATAGGACTTAAAACTCCATAATACTATTGCCCCAGCACATACCTGTATTTTATTGATATTACTCATTTTGATAGTTCTTCCTTTTTTTACTTGTTGTTGCTATTTTGTTAACGTCAATTAGTAAATAATAAATCAAAACTATTAAACTTATGATTTTAATAAATTAATAAGTAATATCATCAGAGGAAATTATGGTAAAAAAAATATTTAAATGGCTTGGGGTTCTGCTGCTTACTGTAATAGTGGTTGCTGGCAGTTTTGCTGCTTATGAATGGAATGCAGATAAACCCTTGAGGTTTCGATCTTTTGTCGACAGAGAAGTATTAAAAATGGCCTTTGAAAGCCCAGAAACATTGACCTCTTTAGGCTTTTTGGAGTCAGTGGGGATCACTGGACATAATGGTGAACTTGATGACGCAAGCCTTGCTAAAGCCGATGAGTTATATGTTAAGTTAAAGCAAGTACATAAAACACTCAATTCATACGAAAATGACAGTTTAACTGAGGCTGACCTTCTTTCTAAAGAGATTGCGCTATATTTACTGGATTTTGCCAAGGATTCTGAACAATTCCGCTATCATAGTTACCCAGTAAACCAGCTGTTTGGCATACAAAATGGTTACCCAAGCTTTATGGAAGCTCAACACCAAATTCATAGCAACGATGATGTTGAAAACTACTTATCGCGTTTAGTGTTAGTACAAGGTAAGTTCACTCAAGAACTCGAAGGGATAAGGTTAAGAGAAGAAAAAGGAATTATTCCACCCTTATTTGTTATTGAGCGTGTACTTGAAGAAATGACCACTTTTGTCGGTAAACTAATAGAGGAAAATATTCTTTATACCTCGTTGGCGAAAAAAATGACTGATGAACAAGCTAAATTGCTAGCTAAAGCGAAAAATAATATTAAAGATTATGTGCACCCTGCCTATAAATCCTTAATTGATTATTTTACTAATTTAAAGTCAAAAGCGACCAGTGACGATGGTTTCTGGCGCTTACCTAACGGCGAGGAAGCTTACATAAGCTCGTTAAAGTTCTTCACCACTACCGATTACACACCTCAATATATTCATGATGTTGGTTTAAAAGAAGTTAATCGTATTCAGTCAGCAATAATGACTATTCTTGCAGAGCAAAACTATGACGTTTCTCGGGGTTTTAGTGCCGCTATCGAAGATTTAGCTGCGCAAGAAAGCTTTTATTACGAAGACAGTGATGCTGGCCGAGCACAAATACTGGTGGATTATCAAAAAATTCTTGATGAAATAGATACGGGTTTAGAATCGGCATTCAGAATTCGCCCAAAAGCGGGCATGGAAGTTGTTAGAATTCCTGAGTTTAAAGAAAAAACCGCACCAGGTGCTTATTATCAGCAGCCAGCCATTGATGGTAGCCGTCCAGGCCGATTTTTTGCGAACTTATATGATATTAAAGCTACGCCTAAATACGCAATGCGCACATTGGCTTATCATGAAGGAATTCCTGGCCACCATTTTCAAATTGCTGTTGCAATGGAATTAGAAGGCTTACCACTATTTAGAATGTTTTCCCCCTTTACCGCTTATGTAGAAGGTTGGGCGCTGTATAGTGAATACCTTGCATGGGAAATGGGGTTTCAAGACGATCCTTTCGATAATATTGGCCGTTTGCAAGCTGAACTATTTAGAGCAGTGCGCTTAGTGGTTGATACAGGGATTCATTATAAAAAATGGACCAGAGAGCAAGCTATTGATTACATGAAAGCGAATACCGGTATGGCACAATCAGATGTCGTTTCTGAGATTGAGCGTTACATTGTAATGCCCGGCCAAGCTACGTCATATAAAGTAGGTATGATGAAAATTTTAGAATTACGAGAGAAAGCAAAACTCGCATTGGGAAATAAATTTGATCTACGCGATTTTCATGATGTAGTGTTAAAAAATGGTGCTGTTCCGCTTAATATTCTGGAACGTTTCATTGATGATTATATAGCGGATACGTTGGCTAATACCAATTCAGCTAATTAGATGGTCTATTTTATGCGTAGAAAAAATTGCCAACGGCAAGGCATTTATTTCAATAACTAGTTGTTCTAATTATTAAATAAATAACGACGTAATTGGTGATTTTAACAAGTAGAAATGAACACATAATTAATGGGATTGGTATAAGTAGTTTCCAGCAATTATTCCTAGTAGCATAAATAGTTTAGGAGCAGAATAAGATTATTTTTAACTTACTCTGCTCCTATTATTTAAGCAATAAACTAATACCAAGTCCATTAAGTTAGTTCCCACTCAGAGCTTGCCAGCGTTTTGAGAACAAATAGAATTTTTTTGCATATAGTCACTTCTGTGCGGTTATCGAATCACTGGAAAGCTCCCTAAGGGCGAGTTTAAAAGGCTTACATGTTGCGTTATTGATTTTGATAAGGGAATAACCATTATCTACAATCAATGCCTTGCCTCTAAGACTTTTAACTCTCGCTGAGTGGGAAGAAACTTATTGGAATTGGTATAAATTACTCTTGCTCTGCCTCACTAAAAGAATCAACAAAAGACTGTAATCCCTGTTGCACTAACTCATAGGTTTTATCAATATTAGTGGCAATATCTCCTCCTAATACTTTTAAAGCACCGAGAATATCTTTAGCTTCAGCAAAACCTTGCTCTATGCCGCCACTGATAATATCAACAAAAGCAGTTAACGATTGCTCTTCATTCATTTCTGGGTGTTGCTCTCGGTAAGAAACTAGAAAATGAGTGCTAAAAGCAACAATACGATCTGCCGTCGCTTCGGGGCTAAAATCAATACCAGATTCATAAGCCTCTTCAACGTTACTATCAACGCCTCCCACTTTAAGCGCTTCATTTATTCCCTGTAAGGCGGTTTTTAACAGCAGTGATAGTGGTTGGTCGCCTATTGATTTACTGAATTTTAGTGACGATTCAATAATTGCCGCGTTAAGTTGTCTTTTCTGGCTGACCGAAATGGGCTCTTGTACCTCTGTCATTTTTTTAGTATCGGCAAGACCCGATACTTGCTGGCCCATGGCGCCGCTGTCTTTTTTATCCTGCGCTTTTGCTAACGAACGAACATCTTGGTTAAATGTCGCATTCGGGTTAATTGATGAACTCATAATAGCTACCTTTATTTATCAACGCCTATATAAGAAGTATCGGCATGGTGAAGTATAACTTAAGTGTTAACTGTATGAATTTAGGCCAGCTAGCTTAGCCATTAATCACTAAGCTTTTAATTTATATTTAGTGGTTAGAGCCAAGGAAAGCTGATAAATGGCGGGCATGAATTAAAGTTTTAACTGGAAGTAATAAATAAGAGTCATACATTGAGGTCAGAACATAGAGGTTAGAGCATGACTATTTAAATGTACTCAGCCTCTATGTTTACTCTTGGATTATTTCGATACTCAACGAATTATTTTCCGAGCATATCTCTTTTTAGATCCTTATCAACCGGGCTAGTACCCAACCAAATTAACAATAATGCTTGGCGAAAGGCTTCGTTATTTATGCTTGTTAGCGGCTGATTATTTTTTAATACATGAACACCGACATTTGGCTCACTGATAAAAGTGAATTGATCCTGTTTTTCTATTGGTTGATCAAAAACTGAAATAAATTTGGTGATATAAATGTCTATTTCTTTACTATCGCCATCGGTGGCAAGCTTAAAGCCCTGCTCAATTGAATCAAGCATTCTTGTTGAGGTGATCAAACCGGAAACAATATTCAAGCGAATGGCTTTAATACTTTGACTGTTGAGCACTGTATAGCTCTTAGTTGCGCTTAATCTTTTACTATTGATATCTGGTTCACTAAACAAACTGGCCACGTAGAGATTGATAAAAAACTTACTTCGCACACCCGCGCCTTGCACTAGCAAGGTTTTATCATCAAAGCTAATAGACTCAGGAATTTCAATATCAGCAACACTTTTGGCGCCAACATTAATGGACAAACTCAAGAGTATAATGGCAAGTGTATTTATCAACGACTTCATAATTTTTCCTAGTAGGTTACAACTCATAAATTATTAATGTGCAGGTATGATTTTAGTCTTTAATTATTAATTTTGACTGCTATTTAAAAATGAAAAGTGCATTCAGTTGTTTAAAAATAAGAAATGAAGATTAACAGTCTTAGTAACAAAGCTATGTAAAGTATTTCAGCTAAATCGTTGTAAAGTGTGATGAATTTAAGGGTTGGTATGTCGATAGTTTTATTTTGTTAGAAGGAGTGATTAATATTCACCTTTTGTTGAGTTCATCATTCAACATGACATTTTCTCTCCTACGTCACAGTGGCGACTATACGACAAAAAACGCCCCCCCCCTTTGAGCCAACAGGCTAAATTACGGTCTTATGCGGCGGCTGAACTTTGTACATTTGAAAGCTATTTTATTAACTAAAATACAGTTAGAATAAGCTGAAACTTTACTCAGCAGACATTTTCCCTTGCAGTTATTTTCCTTCCCCCCATGCTAGGTTTATTCATTAGCTTGGCTATTTTTATTAGCGCTTTTTATAGTGTTTTTTTTAGCACTACGGCGCAAAGTGAGCAAATCAATAAAAAAGTGGTTAAAGAAAGAATTCTTTGGTTAGTAGAAGACAAGATTGAAAATATAGATCTTTTAGCTAAAACCTCTGCTGAAACGTCAACTGCTTCCTATATTGAAAACCTAATCATTCAACAGTTAAAACAATTACCAAAATATGATGTTCGCATAGTGCGTGTGACGGCGCCTCGAATAATTAAAACACTTAACATCAATGATAATGTTTGTGTTGCCAATAGAGCGGTAACACCTGAGCGCAAGGAATACTCACTCTTTTCCGATCCGCAAAGCTTTTACCTGACCCATAAACTTTACCGCTTTAATGCTAAATCCCCTTTACTTCGCGAACTATTCAATGCCGAAGGTGAAATCAAAAATCTGCCCAGTGTATTTAGAGCATTACCAAAACAAATTATGGGTATTGCCCAAGATGTATCTTTTGGTAATTTTCTTGACCAGCAAATAAAACAGATAAACCCAGCAAACATCTATTACCGCGGCGGCAGTCAGCGAGTAAGGGCGTTAGGAGCAATGTTATATAAATCACGGGTTGATTTTGTCCTAGCCTTACCGGTAGATATAACTCCAGATGAAGTACAAAAACAACTGCTAGAGCAATACACCATTGCTGATGCGCCTCCTTACCTTATTGCCCATTTCAATTGTTCAAAAAGTGAATTGGGCCAAGGGGTTATTAACGATATTAATAAAATATTAGCCAAGGTATATCAAACTAAAGACTATTACCAAGCACACAAAAAATGGTTTTCAGACAAACAATTAAAAGGATTACAAACATTTTTAGCTGAAAACTTCTCTGAAAAACGATACTTAGAGCCAACGAAATAATACTCACTTTTTAATATTGTGAATAATAGCGTCAGAGTAATGTAATTTGAGTGAATTTAACTTTGACGCCATATATTATCTTTATTACTTTAATAACCTTATAAGTAAGAAAGCAGCTTACTCTGGTTTTTTGAATAATAGCGTGAAACGATCTGAGTTACCTCGCACGGTTTTTCGTCCAACTTCAAAACGTAATTCGTCATCTGATTTGTAATGTAAGTTAGAGTAATCCACTAAAACAAAACCCGCTTGTTGAATTTCTTTAATGGCAAGAACAGGGTCAAAACGACGACCATTTTCATCATTTTTCTTTTGCATATGTCTGCGAGTATGATCGACTACACCATAAACGCCACCAGGTTTTAATGCTTTATAAGCCGCTTTGTTTACACTGACACGTTCATTTTCATCAAAATTATGGTAGTTTCGAAATGTTAATACCGCATCAAGATCGTTTACATTAAAGTTCAAGTTTTCGAATTCATAACCTTCACTACCGACTAATTTAACTTTATCAAAAGGGTTTTGTTTCAACAGTGATTCCTTAAGTCCTTTGGTACCAAGACTTAAATAAAATTGTCCCTTATCACGTAGAGCTGGTGCAAGTAGTTTGGTGTACCAACCTCCACCAGGTACCAATTCTAATACCCTCATATCATCTTTTATGCCGAAAAACTGCAACGTTTCCACTGGCTTTCGGTTGCTATCTCGAGCTTTTTCTCTGTCGGTACGTATATCTGACGACATTGCTTGTTTGATACTTTCAGAAAATTCTGCAGCAAAAAGTGCTGGAGAACATAAAGTAGTCGTCATTAGTAAGGATAAAAATAATTTTCGCATGAATATTTCCTTTCAATTATTGTTATAAATGTAATCGCAACGCTTACTGCGATTTATTTAACTCGATTGAAGCAAGGTCAGTAAATATAGTCTTATAATAAATCTATAATTTGCCATTATAGAAATTTCATAGAAGTTCTCTGATTCATTTTTGTACGACATTTACTTATATTTCATGTTGAATTCAGAATTATGCTTGGATTTTTGTTTCCTTGCTTGGCAAGTCGCGATGGAAAAATATAGTAGACCTAAATTATAATAGTCGGTGCACAATGATGAGAAATAACAGAATATATTTTTTCGTATTTTCAATAACTCCCTACACATCGAAATAATATCTCATTAACGTTCCATTTCTTATTTTTTACAAAAAAATAAGCTACCAATTAAAGTAAAAAAAATACCTTTATAACTTTATATTTATTAGTTACTTACGACACACTTGTCTTTAAAGACATTTTCACGTTAAACACTATTTCTAGCTAAAACGGCATTTGACAGCGCTGTCAAATGCGTGATAACTTGAAATGCGCATGAAAAACATACAAAAACATAAGGCGATAAAGGAGCGTTTAACCAACAAGCTTCAGCCATTGTCCATGCGGTATTAAAAAAATAATAAATTAAATATGGGGAATTTGAATGAAACTCAAACAGGCTGGTTTTAAACCAAGTAAAACTTTTATTGCTATATCACTTGCTGCGAGCACAGTGATTTCGAGCAACGCCTTTGCAGCACAGAGCTGTGAAGGTATGAATGCATATCCAGATTTCCCTCAGGTAGACTGGCAAGGAAATCCTGATCACGCGAATACCGGTGATGTAATGCAACATAATGGTAGTGCGTACACTGCTCAATGGTGGACTAAAGCAATTCCTGGTAGTGATAATAGCTGGGCTTTAAAAGATGAATGTACTGGTGGTACGCCAACACCTGAGCCAGATCCCACTCCCGACCCGACACCGGACCCAACTCCTGAGCCAACACCAGATCCGACACCTGACCCAACACCGGATCCAGAGCCAACTCCTGAGCCGACACCAGATCCAACAGCTACCGCCTACTCGGCTGGTACTCTTTATGCCGCAGGTGATTTAGTTAGTAATGGTGGCAAGGTTTACCAATGTAATATCGCTGGATGGTGTTCGTCAGCATCTGCTTACCACTATGCGCCAGGTACTGGTAGTGCCTGGGAAAGTGCATGGACACTGGTAGATGGTACTGCACCAACGCCAGATCCTGATCCAACACCGGACCCAGACCCGACGCCAGATCCTGATCCAACTCCAGTTCCAACTCCAGACCCAGATCCAACACCGGATCCGGACCCAACGCCTGACCCAATTCCTACGCCAGGTGGTCAATGTGCTGATTACAGTGTCTGGACTCAAGGCACAACAGCCAAAGGTGGCGATATTCTCGTTAATGATGACTACATTGCTTTCACCGCTAAATGGGAAACCGCTTCTCGTCCAGGTAGTGATGATACTTGGACTTGGAAAGTAAACTGTGATGGTACAGCACAAGGTACAGCGCCACTGTTATCGTTACCAAATGCTAAAGATCCGGTAAGTTTAAAAGTTAATGGCTGGCCGAGTGACTTTGTTGTTGGCGGTCCATCTTCAACACTGCCTGATATGATTACGGTTAACCTAATCAACAGCACAGAGCTATCAGATGACACCAAGTTAACAACTGCTTTCGTATCACTAATTCAAACAGCAAAACTGGCTGGCTCTGAGTCTATAATTATCAACACTGATGTACTTGATAGTATTACTGCAGATAAAGGCGCGTCTTTAGGCACAATTGCCGTGAAACAAGCGTTAACTTCCGCTTTAGCGACCACCAATACTAATAATATCAGCGTTAGTGACATTGATGCCTTAGGTGATGATGCTAAGGGCTGGGCTCAAGCGCAAAACTTAATACTGACTATGCTTGCGCCAAACGCTACTTTTGGTTGGTCGTTAAGCATTGGTGACTTTGCTTACGCTACGCACTCAGGCAAAAGATCTGTGTGGAATGCGGCCTCTAAAGCAACATCTGATTTACTTGATAAGTTGGCACTTTATAAAGGAGACTCAAAAGCTGATTTTATTGCTTTCACTAAATCAAGCGGCTCTGCCAGCTTATCAAGTGAGCAATGGCATAACGCCTTAGAATACGTCAAACAAGTCACTGACTTTGTGCAAGCGCCAGCAATGTTATCTTCGGTGCCAACAGCGCAAGCAACCACTTACTTTATGGGCAATACTGCTGGCGAAAGTAAAATACGCAAAGCTGCTCACAACAATATCTTCGCGATATTATTTGATGCAGATAGCACTACCCTAACCAGTAAAATTGCTAGTTACCAGAGCTTTAAGGTACCACTTTATTATGTCGGCACTGGCTCTGGTGTCACACCACTAACCAGTATTGCTTCTTTAAACAGTGATTTATCTGGTATTGAAACGGTAATGGATAGTCAGGTGTTCCTGTACGAAACACCGACTTCATCTTGGGTGCCATCAACCATTTATAAATGGGCTGACTTTTTAACTGGCTTAAACTCAATGCACAATGTTGGTGTTGCTGGCGATAAATTCTGGTTAGTCGATAACACTGCTGATGATGCCACCAATGCTAAATACGCTAAAGTAGCTATTGCCGCGTTCCTATCACAAAGTATGCAAGAAACTATTCGTTTCGATGCTTGTGATGAGAATAACTGGTCTGAGGTTAAATACGGCGCCAAGGTAGATTATCCGATGACCGCGAGTTGTGGTCAATTAGGTCAGAAATATGCTGATTACGGTACTCACCCGGTATCGGGTAAAGATCATGCTTACTCTTGTCCTCGTGATAATACCATGGAGCAAACGGCCAATACCCACGCTAAATGGTACGGTGCGCCAGCGCCAATCTTTGCCGCACCAGACGCTGTACTGGCCGAGCAAGGCCTTTTAGTTAACGGTAAAGTGGGTCGTTGGACTAACGCAGGTCACTGTAATACGGTACCGACGGCTATAGATACTTCTAAGCAAGTGTTTGAACGTGAAACCTGTAAACAGTATGTAGGTCAAAAAGCAGGTAGCTTTATTTGGGACGGTAGTGACGAAAGTGTTCAAGGCTGTGGTTGGTGGGGACGTGGTGTTATTCAAACCACAGGTCGTCAAAACTTCGGTACACTTAACCACTTCGTTGGTCGTTCACACGTTGACCCAGATACTATTGGCACCACAATTGATGGCACAACTGTTGCGCCAGCACCTGATAGCCCGCTATACGCTGATTTAGATTTATGTTCAAACCCTGGGTTAATTTGTAGCTCTGAAGAACATAAAGAAATTAAGTGGATTGCTGGTTTATTTTTCTGGGTTAGCTCTGTGCAAGCCTACGATAATGAAGGTGGACCATATGCCGATTGGAATTACCACGCAGAGCTGAAAAAGTATGTTGATGGTGGCATGGTGGGTACCGCATTTGTTGATGCCGTATCTGGTATCGTCAACCGTGGTTGTCCAGACGACCATTGTCCAGTAAGTGGTGAAGTTCATGCGATTAAAGAACGTCGTGCTAACTTCAAACTAGTACTGCAAAAGTTAGGTCTTAATCCGCAATAGCCACAATAGGGTAAATAAAAGCCCTTTAAAGGAGTAGCATACTATTGCTAACAAATGCCTGTCGGTTTATAACTGGCAGGCATTTTTTTATTCATAAATGTCCCTGTGGTATATCTAGGACAAGAGGCGTTACACTTTACTTACCTTAAGATTAGCCTTTGGAATCCCTATCGCGCCTATTCAGCAAAAAATACGAACATCAACTAGCGTAAACCATGGTCCCAAGTATCAGTAATGTCCACTAACGTACGCGAAAAATTATGTAGTGGCTTGTTTTTCGAATGTACATCGCCTGACTCTGTTTTAGATTCAGCCCTTAATTGTTCAACTAAATCTACGGGAGGAATACAAACTAAAGCAACTTATAGCAAATAGAAAAACAATTGATGGCTCAGGAGTCGTGATTATTACACAAGCATTTGGGTCCGTTGCTGGAACACAATTAGCAATGCTGATATTGAATTCGTCCTGTGGAAAGGAAAAGTTAGTATTATTTCGATCTGGGCTTAGAAATATCACGTCAGTTAAGTCCGAACCAAGTACCTTAGTGAGATCTATAAATAAATCATTAGGATCAAAACCGCTAATAACAAAGCCATCAGTGCAACAATCTATCCAATTTAAGCTGATACTTTGGGGTCCTCCTGCGTTAATAGTTCCTGATTCTAGAGGATCATCAACGAAAGATAATACCGCTGGTCCAGACCAATCAAGATCAGCGGAAAATGAACCGCCACCGCTACCATTTGGTTTTTCTAAAATAATACCAAAACTTAACTTATTATTAAGCGTATTTATATGGGTATAAATTTGTGCCGCATCCGAAAATAATGGTATTAAATCTGCTGTTCCTGGATATACAGGATTAGCAGATGATCCTGATGGACTACCATATCTATAAAAATCACTGCCCGTCTCTGCACTTTCAAATGTTGCAAGTAAAAACTGATTGCCATTAAAATCGATATCCAAAATCGTCGCTATAGAACTTGATGATATGCTGAGAAAAAATAATGCTATAAACCCTTTGGTTATATTTTTCATTTTGTATTACCTCTTTTTCACAATATCTTAAGATTTTCATTAAATATGCATTTTTCATTCCAAGATATAAAATAATCAACAATGCCGATTTAGCTAGTTGTTACTTAGGCACATTTTATTTGCGCTGGATGTTGGTATTGAAGTTAATGTTGTCGATGAGTTTACTTTGGCTAATCAGTAAACTCATCGAAAATGAGAGGTTATTTGCGTTTCGCTTTTTGTTTCGCTTAATGTTTCGCTTTTTGCTTAGCTAAGCGATAAATCAGAATTGCCGCTTTTTCGATATTTTTATTTAAGGAAGTTAAATCCGCAGTTTCGTTTTTAGTATGTGCTCCAGAACCCATTAACCCTAGACCATCAAGTGACATATCAACATGTTCCGCTGCAAATGAAATATCGGCTGCTCCTGCATTTCGTGGGTTTGCCGGCTCTACCACGTTATAGCCTAAGTCTTGGCTAATTTGGCTATATTGCGCCAATAAGTCTAAGTTACCTTGGGTCAGTGCCAT
>NZ_JABSOV010000048.1 GCF_013215345.1 Colwellia sp.
CCCAGCCGTGGCTGACGATAATTACCCGACTACCTGAGCCAAAGAGATTAATGTGGGCAATACCCATTGATGTTTGCAAGTTTAGCTCTTTTTCTGGCTTGATTTTTTCAAAGTTATACTTACGTCGACTATAAGGATTCATCAATATATTTTCGCCGACAAAGGAGCTAAAACTAGGGGCAAGTGTACTTATTGTTGCGGTGATCCCTCGTGCTATGGAAGTTAAACCAAATTTTGAACCGGCATTGTTAAAGTAACTAAACTTCATATCAAGTATCCATATTAGAGTTAAAAATCAAATAGTACGACTGTACTTTTATAATAGTTTGACTGTACTATTTTGTAAAGGGCTTTATTCATAAGGTATTTTACTTTTATGAAAGAAAGGGGAATAAAGCTCGGTCAATGGCATTACTTCTCATGAAAGTACTGTCATTAAAGTGCCAGCATCAAATTATAAGCAGTGGCGGCTTAGTTATGCTGTAAATCTATTTAGCAGGAGCTAGTTATTAAGGGAAGGGTAATAAAATCTGACTCGCAGGAGGTAGTGACAGTGCTCTAAGCTTGTTGTAATAAAGGTTCCCGGGCTTCAGTTTTTTTAGTAACCATAATGTATAAATTATGGTTACTTTGACCGTTTACAAAGCAACTTAGCGGCTCTAGCTTGCCGGTAGCTTAACTTTTCTCAAAGCCACAGTAACTGTTCTTTGACAAGTTAGTGGCTTATAAATTTTCATTTGCTAAATTATCGCGTGATAATTCTACTTTCGGCAGACGCTTTTTGAACTCTCTTTTTAAAAAGTAAAAACTCACCGATGCTTGAATACACACTGTCGTTACAGAGACATACCAAAGTTGTTCAATTTGAAAATCATCTTGCTGTGATAACCACAGGGCAGGGATAATAAAAGTGATTAAACGAGTAGCTGTACTAAACAATGCTGGCATGGTATTACCGAGGGATTGAAACATACCCGAGCAGGTAAAAACTATTCCTGATGGCACAAAGTTCCAACAGATGATTTGCAAAAATACCACACTCACTAACAACACTTCTTTGTCATCAGAAAACCCCTGTACCAGCAAGTCTGCCTGGCTTAAACACACTAAAGTGAGAATGGCCATCAGTGAGCAAGTCATGATGGCCGACCAAGTAAAGGTTTCTCTCACTCGCTGATAATTTTGCGCGCCAAAGTTTTGCCCTGCTATGGCAGGCGCAGCAAAAGCAATAGCCATGGCCGGTAAAAATAGCGATTGCATTATCCGTGAGCCTAGGCCAAATCCTGCTTGTGCATCGGCGCCGAAAGGTTGAATTAACCAATAAATGGTGCCCATATAAACAAACATTAAAAAGAACTCGCCACCGGCAGGTAAGCCAATAGCCAGTAACTTTTTTATGCGTGGTACATCAATAGACCAAAGGGCGAAATCAACGCTGACGTACTTATCTGTTGTTTTAAAGTAATAACATAAAAGAATCACCGCAAAGATAACCGATATCGAGCTAGCAAAACCAGCACCGGCAATACCCATGGCATAACCAGTTCCCCAGCCAGCAATCAATATCGGTGAAAGGATAATGTTAACTAAAATAGAAAGAGTTTGAATGACCATAGTAGGCTTAACTATCCCAGTTCCACGTAATGCTGAGCTAATAGATACCATGACAAACTGCAATGCCATACAGGGAATAAACCAATAAAGGTACGCTAAGCCCATCTGCACAGTTTCTAGGTCTTGTGATATTAAATTAAGGTAAGCCTCTGCCCCTAAATAGCCAATAATACAAACCACTACGCCAGTGACTGTAGATAACATCATAGATTGGTTGAACGTTAAGTTAGCATCTACTTTATTTTTTGCGCCTACGGCATGAGAGATAAGTGCCGCGGTACTTACATTAAGTATTTGGGTAAGTGCAAATATTAAAAACATGGCATTACCCGCCAAGCTCAATCCGGCTAAAGCAGCCGCGCCTAACTTACCAACGAAATATAAATCGACGATGAAATATAACGTCTGAATAAACATGCCTATCATCATGGGCAATGCCATGTTAATTAGATGTTTAGGAATTGAGCCTTGAGTAAGATCTTTCATGTTCGGTAAAACCCATATTTTCTTGAATTAGGTGAGTGATTAGCTGGAAGAATACTGCTTAAAACTTGCTATGTTTTCTGACGAGATAACATAGCGCATCTCGATATTTAAATAAATGCTATCTGTAGCTTTATATGAAAAGATTAAATTATCTATTGGTTAATAGCTATTTTTCTTGGTGAAGCTTATCTCTTACGGTCATAACTAGCCATTACTGGGTCGTAAGACAACAGCTTGTTTTAGGGGCGGTGATATTACGTTGGGCAGTGCTACGTTTAAACTTAAATTTAAACTTGCCTAAAGTTAAAAATTCAAAAAAAAGTAATCGACAACTGCAGCTTTAACTAAAACTTTACATAACTCAACTTTTATGTACCATTACTCATTGATTTTTATTGTATTATTGTATTATTGTATTATTGTTAAGGAAAATAAATGAAGTTACCGTTATGGATTTTAGCTGTTTTAGCGCTACTGATAAATTTTTCGGTTAGCGCGGCTAAATTAACTTACGCAGACTATGCCAAGCTTCCTGAAAAAAGCATGGTGGTAATATCACCGTCGGCAACTAAGTTAGCTTATCGCCTGACACAAAATGGTCATGATATGTTAGTGGTGATCGACCTTGTTAAAGGTGACATCCTCAGAGCAGTAATCATTGATGAAATTGACCCTGATAATGTTTACTTTATTGATGATAATCGCTTGATTTTAGTCGCTTCAAAAAATTCTCGTTTATTTGGTTATCGAGGACGTCATGATATTAGCGTCGCTTTTTCATTTAACCTTGATTCGGGCAATATTCACCAATTGATGACTGCGGGTTATGGTATTTATCAAGGACAAACTTCTTTAGGTGGTGTTGTTGGTATCTCGGCTGATGGTCAATATGCTTATATGCCTGCTTGGCAAACTGAGTCTCGCTATAATTTGCTTAAAGTAGATTTGACTAAAAAGAAAAAACCTCGCAGGCATAAAAGAGGTACTTACGATACCATTGATTATTTTGTCAATGACAGTGGCGAACTGCTAGCGCGAGAACGCTTTAATAATGATAAAAACCTGCATAGTCTTGAAGCCTGGCTTGATGATAGCTGGGTAAAAATATTTAAAGAAGAAACGGACATACGCCATGTTTCTTTTGTTGGTGTCACGCCAGACCGGAAAAGCTTAGTGATGATAAGGCAAGATGATTCACATGGTCGCTGGGCTTATCATACTATTTTTCTTAAAGACGGTACCATTTCAAAACCAATATTTAGCCATAAAGACCGTGATGTTGAAACCGTATTAACCGATATTAATCGCGTGGTTTATGGTGTTCGCTATTCTGGCTTTAAGCCCACTTATGAATTTTTTGATGACAAACTAAATAAGCGCATGCGCGGTATGGCGGCGGCATTACCTGGTAATGCTTTGACCATAAGTGATTATACTCCTGATTGGTCGACAATTATCTTTCATATGACGGGAATGGGTAATTCTGGACAGTTTATCCGTTACCAAAACGGCGAAATAGATTTACTGGCTACAGCACGTCCTAAAATTACTGCTGAGTATGTTAATGATGTAAAAGAGACGTCTTTCCAAGCACGTGATGGCTTAACTATTCCTACCTTATTAACCCTACCTAAAGGTAAGGTTGTTAAAAATCTTCCTGCCATTATGCTACCCCATGGCGGCCCGGAATCTTACGATAAAATACAATTCGATTGGTTGGCGCAATACTTTGCTAATCAAGGTTATCTCGTTATTCAGCCACAGTTTAGGGGCTCATCAGGTTTTGGCTCAAATCACTTACAGAAAGGGCGAGGAGAGTGGGGCCGTAAAATGCAAGATGATTTAACGGATACTATTAAGGCATTAGCAAAACAAGGCAAGATAGACGCAGAGCGTGTTTGTATCGTTGGTGCAAGCTATGGCGGTTATGCTGCGTTAGCGGGAGCTACCTTTACGCCGGAACTTTATAAGTGTGTGGTCTCTATTAATGGTGTTGCAGATATCCCAAGTATGCTTAGCGCTGATCGACGCAAACATGGTAGTAATCATTGGGTGGTTTCTTATTGGGATAAGGTTATCTCTAATGGTAATTTAGAAGAAGATCACCTCGAAAAAACATCACCGATAAATTCTATTAACAACATTACCGCGCCAGTACTGTTAATACATGGTGAGCACGATATAGTGGTGCCATTTCATCAATCGGAAGATATGTTTGATGAAATGAAAGATGCTGATAAGCAGGTGACTTTTATTGAATTAGAGGATGGTAATCATTACTTAACGGATGCTAATAATCGCGCTATAGCATTAGAGGCAATTGATAAGTTTGTTAATAAGCATATATAAGATACAGGCTATCTACCATGGAAGTCTTACTGGAAGTTGACGTTTTTAAGCCGCTTTAAGCCGGAAGTTGAGATTTTTCCGGATTTATATAATTCTTTAGATAAATTTAAAATTTCAGGTAAATATCTAGGTCTAGTTATTTTGACTGTTCGCCATGTTAATACCGAAGTTCCTGTTAAATTTTCCAAGCAATCGTCTTAGCATTAATGTTAGAAGTACTAATAAGCTAACCACGCCAGCACTACCACCATAAATATGTGTTTCTTCATAGTACTCAATATATTCGACATCATAATCACTGCTCTCTAAGGGTAAGGCATATAAGCTATTACTGTCATCACTGCTATAAGAAGCGACAATATTGGGGTAGCCAACTTCATAAAGATCGATTAATACATCGTAATGATTAGGGGTAAATCCCTGAGCTAAGGTGCTATAAACTTCAAAGGTATCATCAGAGCTTTCCCCATAAATGACAAAGCTGTCGGTAGTGTAATAGTGCTGCCAAGGGCCGCCGTTTTCACTTAAATAAAGTTCAGCATAAACCACCGCTTCATCATAAGGGTTGTAGGTTATTAAGTCGGCATCAAAGGTAACGCTAAAGGTTTGATAATAACCATCCGCATCAAAATCTTCTATTAACTGTGAGTAGCCTTCATAAATGACAAAGCTGCCGTCACTAAAACTTCTACCTGTGGTGTTAACGTTTTTAATTTTAGCCATGTTCTTAAATAAACTGGCTGAACTTTGTTTGCGATCTTGTTGTTTTTTTTGATTGATGACTTCATTACGCGTGCTAGCCAAGGCTTTATTTTGTGCTTGGTCGCTATCGTTCAGTAGTATTCTTTGTTTTATAGCTTGCATCATTTTCTCTGTTGATGCCTTGTTAGTGACGTTTGCTGATTGCCCGAGAGAGTAGCTTTGCATTGCAGTTTTTGTTTCGGATACATTTATATCGTCAACTTGTTCAGCAAAGCTTGGTAGTGTCATTAACATCAAAGTTAACATTAAGCTTAACTGTAGGCTGGTTGATACGATAGGTGATAACTCAGCGGTTGCTTCTGATAAGTATCTTGATGTTTTTTTTAATGTCACTATTGATGTGGCTCTTGTTGTAACTCTGCAAGATAACTGTTTGATAAAGTTATTCATCATTAAATCCTTATACGTTTAATTAATGCTATTAAAGCGCAGGTAAGATGAACTCAAGCTGAACATGTTGAAACATCCAGATCAGGCACTATCAAGGTGTTCATGCTTTGTTCAGTTAGTAATTTGTATCATTAAGGGAAACTTGGTTTATTTGCGACCAGCATTCTTTTACACTGAGTGTTATATAGGTTTATCTGCATTAGGGTTTGAGATGAAATTAAGAGTTTTTTTATTAACATTGTTTATGAGTGTGCTGACATTGAGTGCCAGCGATGCCTGGTCGGCAGAAAAGCAGGCTAACAAACAAGGTAATAAAAAGGTTACTAGCTCAAAACAGGCAGCGAAGTTAGTACAAAATAAATATGGCGGTAAGGTCTTAAAAGTTAATAAACAAAAAAACAATGCCGGCTATAGAGTCAAAATTGTTAAGCCTAATGGCCAAGTGGTTTCAAAAAAGGTCAACGCTAAAACCGGTAAGATAGAAAATAATTAATATAAAAAATTGACCTGAAGAACTAGCTAGAAGGAATAAATTGCTATGCGTTTACTTTTAGTTGAAGACGATAAAGCCTTGCAGCAAGAGCTTCAACAACAATTAGTTTTGCAAAACTACTCGGTCGATGTCGCGGCTGATGGTGAAATTGCTTTATTTCAAGGGTTGGAATATGACTATGATATTGCCGTTATTGATTTAGGTTTGCCTAAAATAGATGGTACTACTGTTGTTAAAACCCTAAGAGAAAAAGGTCGAAACTTTCCCATTTTAATTCTTACAGCCCGTGATCGCTGGCAAGATAAAGTTGCTGGCTTAGACGCTGGCGCAGATGATTACCTCACTAAACCCTTTCATGTAGAAGAGCTCAGCTCGCGCTTAAATGCGTTAATTAGACGCAGCGCGGGAAAAGCGAGTTCCATCATTAATAATGGCCCATTTAGTTTAGATACCACGACTTCGCAAGTACTGGTTGAACAGGTAAGTATTAGTTTAAGTGGCCATGAATTTAAAGTGTTTAAATACTTAATGCTACATGTCGGGGAAGTGGTTTCTAAAACCACCTTAACCGAGCACATATATGATCAAGACTTTGACTTAGACTCTAATGTCATCGAGGTATTTATCAGGCGTTTGCGGAAAAAACTTGACCCTGAAGGTAAACATAACTTCATTGAAACTAAACGTGGCCAAGGCTATCGTTTAATTAACTTTACAGCCTAGGTATTTTCTTGCTGCTATTCATTAAATTTTTTGCTAAAAGTTCTTTAAGCGTTTTCTTAAGCTCTTTCTTTAATTCGCTTAAAGTACGTTTGATGGTGAGCTTATTGGCGATGGTGATTGTTATATTGCCAACCGTTGCTTTTATTATCATGAATTCATTTGAAAAACACATGGTGCTTAGCATCGAAAATGAATTAAGTGCCTATAGTTATTCCATTTTGGCGGTGGCCGAAGTCGAACAAGCTCAGCTAATCATGCCAGAAGTATTAATCGAAAATCAGTTTAATGTCAGTGGCTCAGGCTTATATGCTTTTATCTCGCAGCAAAAGAATAATCAAGCAGACAAAATCAATAATACTCGAAAGGATGAAAGCGTCACCTTATGGCGTTCTCAATCACTGCTAACGCTGACTTTACCCAATAAACTACCAGAGCCATTAGCAATGCTGACAACGGGGGATAAGCTCTTTACCAGTATTGAACTCAATGGCTTATCTTTGTTTATTTATAGCTATGCGATAAGTTTTACTGAGGGTGAACATAGCTTTCCAATGACGGTTCATATCATCAAAGATAAGCAAACATTTCTACTGTTCATTAGCGACTTTAAACAGCAACTTTGGTTTGGTTTAGCAATTTTAATGGTCATTATATTGTTGCTGCAACTTGTCTGGCTGATGTGGACCTTAAAACCCTTATCTACCTTAGAACATGAAATAAAAGCGGTTGAACAGGGCAAAGCAGAAAAGCTAACCAGCATATATCCTAAAGAGTTAGCTAAGCTAACCACGCAATTAAATCAATTATTAGCCACAGAACAAAAACAAAGACAACGTTATCGCAACGCTTTATCTGACCTTGCCCATAGTTTGAAAACACCGCTGGCGGTTTTACAAGCGCAAAGGGATATCTCAGCGGTAAACCAAGAGCAAATAAATCGCATAAACTCGACCATTGACCACCAATTAAAACGTGCGCAAAGTGCCGGACATTCTTCTTGGCTGTTAGGCATTAAAGTCAAACCCGTGCTAGATAAGTTGCTTAATACTTTAGCTAAAATTTATCATGATGCAGATAAAAAAGTAACAGTTAAGCTAACGGGAAAACTCACCTTTAAAGGTGATGAAGCTGATTTATTAGAGCTGTTAGGCAATCTGCTTGATAATGCTTATAAAGCGGCGAAAAGTTCTATTATGCTAACGGTTAGTCAACAAGGTGATGCCCTAGTTATTTGCATTGAAGATGATGGTGTAGGTATAAAATCACAACAAATTAGCCAAATACTAGAGCGAGGTGTTCGTGCTGATACTTACCAAGAAGGCCATGGTGTAGGCTTAGCGATAGTGCGTGATTTAGTAGCAAGTTATCAAGGTCAGCTGCACATAGCTAACTCTGCAGCATTAGGTGGAGCAAAGTTTACCCTTACTTTTGCAAATATGGGGTAATGAATAATTAACCAAAATATCATCAAAGCTGATGTTAAATACTCAGCAGTATATCTTCAGCTGAATTTTTCCCTATGCTTGATATTGTTAGCTGATTGATGTTATTACTTGCCTAACTATTGAAAAAGCAATAAAGAACCCTATATCATTGAATATCTTAGTGGAGTGATTTTTTTCATGTGGCGTAAATTAGCAGTAATGTTATTTTTATTAGTATTAGCTCAAACAGCTAATGCTTTGCCGATCTCAGAAAAGATTGATGATGACTCAGCTAGTAACGTCTCCATTGCTCAAATTGACCAGCAAACTGCTTCGTTTTTCGATAGTGATGAACCTGAAGATGTATTTAATTTACCAAGATTAACTAGACTTACCCCCTCACTATTTACTGCTGAAATACAAACATCACCCAACTATGTATTAGTAGTGGAGTTTTTCAAAATAAAACTAACTGCGGGCTTGTTTAAAAACCTGACGAATCCGCCGCTCATAACTCATTGGTTTGAACAATTAAGTCACAAAACTAATTCATCTCGACTTTCCGGCTGGAAAGACGGTAACTTCTTGTATGCATCACGCACTACTTACCACAGCTAATCCATCACTATACAGTTTAATTAAATTATCAATTGGTATTTTCTGAACTGTAAAAATTAACTATTTCCCCTTTTTCCAATACCGGTGCCAATGACCGGTAACTTGCCGTATTTGCTTTTTATTATTTTTATTGTTTCATTTTAATGAATAATTCAAATAAAACCATTGAGTTATAGTAACTCCGGTGAGTCTATATTTAGAGATTTTATGATGAATTCACGGACAACTAAGCAGGTAAAAACTGCTAAATGGCAAAATATTGTCATTCTTTTGATATTACTATTTATGCTTATTAGCGCATTACCCAACTTGTATATCGATAAGGTGAATATCCACCTTATAAACAACACTCATTCCCAACAAATTTCACCTCAGGACATTAATACTTTACTTAGCGAACATAAATTTTCTGTTGATAAAATTAGCACCTCTACAGCAAGTACCACTATTACTTTGGCTAATAAAGCGGAGCAACATGCCATTGAAAGTCTGCTAACCAAGGAACTAGGTGATAACTATTCAATTGAAAGTTCGATAGAAAACACAGCTCCAGCATGGCTGAAATCATTGGGCGGACAACCAATAAAGTTAGGTTTGGACCTAAGTGGCGGTGTTTTATTTGTACTTGATGTCGATACTGAACGAGCATTAGCTGATCGGTTAAAAGGTATCGTTTTAGAAATTAGGTCTTTAGCGGTAGATAGCCGCACTCGTATAGACAAAATATCACAACCTAACAACCACTCTATTGTGATTGATTTTGGCCAAACTAATGAAGGCACTAAGCAAGAAAATAAAGATGTTCTGTTAAGTGAAATTAAGAAAAATCATCCTGAGTTAACTCAAAGTAAAGGGGATGATAATCAAATTTTTTTGACTTACTCCTTACAAGAGCAAGTCAAGTTTCGTCAAGAAACCATGCAGCAAACGCTTAAAACCATGAGAGGGCGAATAGAAGAGTTAGGTATCACTGAAGCGGTAACCCAAAAGCAAGGAAAAAATAGAATCCGCATTGAGTTACCAGGTGTCCATGATCCCGAAGCCGCCAAAAGGATTATTGGTGCTACGGCTTCACTAGACTTTTATCAAATGGCTGCTAATTCCAATAGTGTCGGTATTATTCAAATGCTTGATGACAATGGGCGAAAGCTAAGAATGAATGCTCAGGTGGTATTCTCGGGGAGCCATATTAAAAATGCTAAATCAGGTAAAGATGAAATGGGCATGCCATTAGTAAACCTGACTTTGGATAGTGTTGGTGGTAAGAAAATGTCTATGTTCTCTAAAAAGAATATTGGTAAACCAATGGTAACGGTATTTTCTGAGTTTTATCGAGATGCGAAAGATGAAATGGTTAAGAAAAGTAAGGTCATTAATGTGGCTACTATCCAACAGCATTTAGGCTCAAAATTTAGTATTACCAATATGTCTAGTCCACAAGCGGCACAAGAACTGGCTTTATTATTACGAGCGGGATCATTGACTGCACCGGTAACCATAGTAAAGCAGCGTAGCATAGAAGCGACTCTCGGCGAGGATAATATAGAGCATGGAATTAAAGCGTTAACCATAGGCATTTCTTTTACTTTATTGTTTATGACCTTTTGGTATCGCACCTTAGGCGTTATCGCCAATGTAGCATTGGCATTAAATTTAGTTAGTTTACTTGGCTTAATGTCACTCCTTCCTGGCGCGGTACTGACACTTCCGGGCATAGCCGGTTTAGTGTTAACGGTAGGTATGGCAGTTGATACCAATGTACTTATTTTTGAAAGGATAAAAGAAGAATTAAAGCGGGGTCGCCAAGTACTCTCTGCAATTGAAAGCGGTTATAAAAGTGCATTTTCAACCATTCTCGATGCCAATATTACGACCTTGATCACCGGGATAATTTTATATTCCATCGGTTATGGTCCGGTCAAAGGTTTTGCCATCATTTTATGTTTAGGAATCTTAACCAGTATGTTCACTGGGGTATTCGTTTCAAAAGCGTTAACTAACTTATTAATTCGTGATAACAAGGCGCAACTACTTGGAGTTAAATTATGAATAACTTCACTTTAAAGCTAACAAAAAACTTGAGTAAGCTTCGCATTATAAGTGCCTATTTTGCTGTAATAATGGTGCTAATTTCTTTATTGGGTTTATTTAACCACGGACTTAACCTTGGTTTAGATTTTACTGGCGGATACTTAACCGAGTTCTCTACACAACAATCGATAACTCAGCACAAAATGTCAGGGTTATTAACGTCATATTTACCAGATTCATTTCAGTTATCTTCTGCCGATAATGGTACCCATTGGAGCGTACAGCAAGCGGATAATGATCTGAGCTTAAAAGGAAAAGCATGGTTAAGTGAGTTTTCGCAGCAAAGTGGCTTAACCATCACCCCGCAAGACTCCATTTATATCGGTAGCCAAGTAGGTGAGGAGTTAATTAACCAAGGTGGACTCGCGTTATTAACTGCGGTGATGGTTATACTACTCTACTTATCTTTACGGTTTGAATGGCGCTTGGCTGCCGGCTCTGTCATTGCACTTTTCCATGACGTGATTATTGTACTTGGACTCTTTGCCTGGTTTGATATTTCATTTGATTTAACCATTTTAGCAAGTTTACTGGCAATTATAGGTTATTCACTAAATGATTCGATTATTATCGGTGACAAGGTTCGAGAAATAATGAAAAGAACGAATGATAAGAATATAGATAGCATTATTAACCAGGCGATAAAATCAACCATCGCTCGCACCTTGATAACTTCTGGAACTACGCTCACAACGATATTAGCAATATGGATTTTTGCTGGTGAATCATTATCTGGCTTTGCTATTGCGCTATTTTTAGGCGTTTTAGTTGGTACTTTTTCTTCTATTGCTATTTCGGCGACAGTGCCACAGTTACTGGGACTTACTGCTGATTACTATCACAAAAAAGAACAGGAGGTTTGTCAATTACCCTAATTGAGTTTTTTAGGGGATCTAGCTACTGACTTTATGATTGATAGCTAGATACTTTGAGGCAGGTTCTTTGAGGTAGATATTAACTGCCAATAATTCATATCCAAGAAGGGCAGGGTATTATCAGTTGATAAAGTCGTTCTCTTAATAGTATTTGTTCAGCCTTTGTTCAGCTTAGCAGGGGTACTCTAGTTTATATAATTAGCAATGAACAAAGGTGATCTTATGTACTTTCGTCAACCCCTATGGCATAACCGGTTAAAATACCCAAGGATAAGATGGCTGTTTTTGCTATCTGCCCTAGTTTTGTTAACCATAGTTTTCTCAACTAAGTCATTAGCACAAGAAGAGCAAGAGCCCTTGTTGTCTGAAGCAGAGCTTGCGCAAACGCTAGCTCCTATTGCCTTATACCCAGATACCTTACTCACTCATATTCTTATTGCCTCGACTTATCCCATAGAGGTGATTGAGGCTGAGCGTTGGCTCGATAAACATTCGACCTTAACGATAGAGCAAGTACATAAAAAGTCAGCAGCTAAAGATTGGGATGCCAGTATTAAAGCACTATTAGCTTTCCCTCAAGTCATGGCTAAATTGAGTGAAGATCTTACTTGGATGCAAAAGCTCGGCGATGCTTTTTTACAAGATGAAGCCAGAGTACTGGCCAGTATTCAAACTTTAAGGCAGCAGGCTGAGCAAGCAGGTAGTTTGGCCAATATGGATAATGTTCAGGTGATAAAAGATCAGCAAGTTATTATCATAGAGCCAACACAGCCAGAAATTATTTATGTACCTTATTATGATACTCGCGTGGTCTATGGCCGTTGGCATTGGTCACACTATCCGCCGGTCTATTGGCATAACCCGCATTATTATGCGACACATCACGGTCATTTTTATTGGGGCACTGGTATTCATATCAGCAGTCATTTTTTCTTTAGTGCCTTTCATTGGCATAACCGCCATGTAGTGGTTAATCACTATAATCGCCATGGTTATCACCCAAGAAATAAAATAGTTATTAGTCATCATGCAAAACGTTGGAGCCATCAACCTCAGCATAGACGTGGTGTTGCCTACAGTAGTGGACGATTAAAGCAAAAATATTACGGCACGCGTCCTAGTAGTCATCACAATAAAGTTGTCCGTAGTAGCAATGTTCACCGTAATAAAGCGGTTCACAGTAGCAATATTAGAAGTACTAATGTTAAAGGTGCTCATGTTCGAAGTAGTAATGTGAAAGGTACTAATCTTAAAAATAATAACACTCACGTTACTCATACCAAAAGTAATAAGGTTCACAGTAAAAAACAGGTTAAAAAAACGGTACATCATTCGAATAACAAACATTACCTGGCGCATAAACAGCCACATCTTAACTCAGCAGTGAATAGCCAAGCGGTACATCACCAAGCCAAGCAAAGTAAGTCGTATCAATCGAAGTCAGTTTATAAACACCCTGTGTCAAAGTCCTTACCGAAGCAATCATCAAAACAAGCAACAAGGCACTCGACCAGACAAGCACCTAAGCACACTGTGCGGGCGAATAAACAGCATCAAACTAAACATCATTAAGCAGAGTTTTTCTGAGGTAAACGAGGAGGAAATTAGTATTTACTTTAAAAGGTACTATAAGCACAGCTTATAGTACTGGTCGGATTTTATCGTTGGTTAATAGGGATAACAAGCCGCACAATTACTTTAACAAATAGCGGCGGCCTAGTTAAAGCGTCTTACTTATTACAACAGATTTATTGCAATTAATTTATTGTAAGAAACGATAGAGATAAAATTATGAACAACACACTATTCACCTCACTACATCAACAAGCGACACCACTACTACTTTGCAATGTTTGGGATGTTGCCAGTGCCAAAACTGCCGAAAAACTTGGCTTTAATGCTATTGGCACCTCAAGTGCAGCAATAGCGAGTATGCTTGGTTATGCCGATGGTGAGCATATGGCCTTTGAAGAATTACTGTTTATCGTTAAGCGTATTGCTGCTTGCAGTGAATTACCTCTTAGTGTTGATATTGAAGCGGGTTTTAGTGACAACCCGCAAATAACCGCGGGTTATATTAAAGCACTGGCAGAAGTAGGTGTTGTTGGTATTAATATCGAAGACAGCAAAGTAAGTAAAACCAATGAAGAGCGAACATTAATTAATGAAAATAACTTTGCCACTTATCTTGCTGAGATAACTAGCCAGTTACTAAAAGACAATATTGCCATCTTTATCAATGTCAGAACTGATACTTTTTTACTTGGAATAGCTAATGTGGTTGAAGCAACACAAAAGCGTGCTAAGTTATATCAAGCTGCCGGCGCTGATGGTTTATTTGTACCCGGTATTGTGCAAACTGAAGCGATTGAAACTGTGGTTAATAGCACTAGCTTGCCAGTGAATGTTATGTGCATGCCAGATTTAGCTAATTTCTCTACCTTAAAATCACTGGGTGTTAAGCGCATTAGCATGGGGAACTTCCTCTTTGATGCTTTGCAAGATGACTTAACTACAAGGTTGAGCAATATTGTGCAAGCTAACTCATTCCAGCCCATGTTTAAAGCCATAGCTTAAACCAGTGCTCAAATCATTGCTTAAATAAGTGTTTTAGCAAGTGCTTTAGTCAGGGGTCTATAGCTACCTAAATCTTTAGCCTTACTCATTACCCTTATTAATGTCAGGTTAAAGTAGTCGACTAAAAAGTTAATTTATACCAGTTTCATTAAGTTTGTGATTTTGTTGCGCATAGGAAAAATAAATCATGGCAAGGCGCTCGATTGAGTAATAGCTCGCTATTGGGATTGAGAGTAACGCGGAAATGGCTTATTTTAACCAGCACAAGTGAGCAATAATTTAATGAAATTGGTATTAGTTATTGTAGTCAATTGCTTATCGCATTATCTTAACCGGAGTGGATAGTTTAAAAACTCAAGTACAAATTCAAATGAAAATTACAGGATGTAATAATGAATGAAGAAGTTAAAGCGTTAAGATCAGAGTTAGCGCTTGTTAAACTTCAATTTAGTCAACGACTTGGTGCGGTTGAAAACCGCTTGAATAACTTGCTGGCTCAAGGTGAGCAGCAAGCTGAGCTACAACACCATCAAGAAGTTACTCAAGTTGAAGAGAGTAGTTCAGGACCAGAGACTGATGTGTTTACTCAGCTTTCTTCCTCCAGAAAATCTGTCTCTAGAGAAACTGACGCTAAAGCAACTCCTTCGGAAACGAATATTGCTGAGGAATACAGTCCGTCAGGCAAACAAGCTAAAACATCACTCTTTAGCCTACCTTCATTTTTCACGCTATTTTTTCAAACTATATTATCTTCTTTATTCGACTGGTTCTCACCGGTTACTCAAGTTTATCAGTCCTATAAAGCTCGAGGCATGTTAGGAATATTCATCCTCACTATGGTCGGCATCGGCTTAACACTTGCGGGCTTTGGTTATTTAATGCAGTTGCTTATTGATCAGTTAGGCGCGGGCTATAAATCGCTACTAATGTGCATTGCCGCAATATTGGTGATGGGGTTAGGCATAGGCCTAAAAATAAATACCCGTTTTAGTGAGTTTGCCACAGCCATTGTTACCTTAGGCATATTACTTTCTTATAGTACTGTTTATTTTTCCGGTAGTGTTTATGGACTAATACCCAATGTCGCGGTGTTGATTTTATACCTAGCAATCGCCTTGCTTTGTCACACACTGGCATTGTGGCTAGATACCAAAGTTGTCGCTGCTTTAGGTGTAATAGGTATTGCCACTATGCCGATGCTGTCAAATGTCGTTAATATCGAACCATTTTACTATTTATTATCTCTCGCCTTTGTTGTTGGTAGCAGTTTAATTCTATCTTATAAACACGTTGGGCCTTGGCTTGCCCACTTAAGCTTAGCTTTTACATTTGTCTCTATTGAGTGGCTTCTGGAAGTAGATAGTATTCATATTTCAGCTTGGTTGATTAATCTCTTTTATCTACTGTTTTTTGCTTATGCCTCTGTTTCCTTGCTTAAAAAAAGCGCATCAAGCCGTCAGAGCTTAATTTTCCTAGCCGCGACAGTTGGCACTACCACACTAATATTTCTGCAAGCATCAGAGCTATTTACCATCCAAATAAGCGTTAGCTTTGCGGTTAATACTTTGATTGCGATAACGGCAAGTGTCATCTTTTATAAAATAAAACGTGAGTTAACACATTTTTTTATCTTGCTTGCCGCTTTATGGGGCGTGCTTACTGTAGTAAGTGCCATTAGTGATGCTTATTGGGGAATAGCTTGGGCAGTAGAAGGAATATTATTGCTGGCGATTGGTCGTCGATATAACTTTTCAACATCCTTAAACCAAGGACAAATATTAACGGCAGTAGCACTTTTATATTCATTGTCTGCGCTAGCAATATATTTCCCACTACCTGCACTTAAATCGGTAGATGGCTGGGTGTTATCACTGATGATTGTCGCAATTATTGCTATCTGGCAAAGATTGATCAACAACAGCACTGTATTTGATTTGCTTACGAAAAATAGAGTTAAGCCTTTTTTACAATTGCTAGAAGCTGTTTTCTTAACTACTTTGCTTATTGTCAGTGCTGATATCTGGTTAGGTAACTGGACAGGAGCCATAGTCATTTTTGTGCAGCTGGCATTATTATTTAGAGCGAGAAGCTGCCAGCAAGTAGCAATAGAAATATTTGCGGCAATACTTATTATAGTGCCACTATTTTATGTCTATGAAGGGGCATTGATGGTTGATAGCTATCGCTTTATCATGCTGCCACTCTTTGCAAAAGTAGCCTTAGTTTCGGCCTTTATTCAACTTTGGTTATGGTCCGCTTTCTATAGAAAATATCAAGTAGATAGCGCAATGATAAAGCTTGCCGAGGGCATAAGAGTTCTGTTCTATATGTTCATTCCTATTTGTTGGGTTGGCTCGGTTATTCGCCGTTTTGAAGAAGAATCATTGATGTTTTTATGGCTTTCACCATTAATCGCTTTATTGTTAGCCCGCAAGGTAAATCACCCCTTACTAGTTAAAGAGACCCAAGTATTAACTGGGCTGGCTAGTGTGGCTTTTGTTATTGCTATTGGCGAGTTATCGTTAATAAATAGTATTGTTGTGTTACTTGGTTTTTCGAGTTATTACGCTTTGGCCTATTTATTAAACCGAAAAGGCTCTGCTCATCTATACCAATTCATTTGTAGTTGGGGAATATTAACCCTTGGTTTTGCTATCCCTAACCTTATTGGCTCGCAAGCAGACAGCCTTTTCTACGGGATAATTATTGCGGCAATATATTGGGGCGCTGCATTTAATAGCTTAAACCTATCTGAACACTTAAAAAGAAATGAATTTTTTGTCATAACAGTTAATTTGCTTTTGCTTATTGGCGCTTGGCTGCTTATATTACCCCAGTCAAGTTATGTAATAGTGCCGGTAATATTCATCATTGCCTGCTTGTATCAAAAAGAGTACAAATTTAGCCACAATAAATTGGGCAAAAAGTTACAGCTCAATGGCGATTTGTTTTTACACTCTATCGCCGCTATTACCTATGTAATCTTGTTATATTCCTTTGAAATGTATCGGGTTGAGTTATTAATTGCTCCGGCATTAGCGGTTCATGGCGCTATGATTTTATTCCTAAAAGATAGACGTATAACCACGGTGAAATATAGTTTCGCTTTGATATTATTAGGCATAGTTAAACTGGCGATGATTGACGCTGCCAATGCCTTGCTATGGCAAAAAGTTATCTTATTTATGGGCATTGGTATATTTATTTTGTTGGCATCATTTTGGTATCAAAAGTTGGCCAATAGAGTCGAGCCATCAACAAGTTAGTTGCGGTTTACCGTTAAAATAAGGCGATTAAATTTTGGACTCTTTATAGCAAAAACTGTCATTAGCTGTATTTAAATAAATGTGGCTATATGGCATTTCAAATATGTCTAATAACGCGAACACTTAGTATTAATTATCTATTTTGTCTATGTTATAAATAACAATTCAATTTCACATTATGCAAAATCAACGGAAGGCTTAAAGGAATATGAGACGAACTTCATCAATCTTAAAAAAACATAGGTACGGGGAACGTGTTTATTTACCTAGTGATGCACGTGATAATCAGTATATTTTAGCTGAAATACCCTTAACGGATAATTTAATTAATCTAGTGTGTGGTGGTATCGATGAAACGTCAGTTAAGCCATATCAAAAGTTCTATCAAAGCTTGTCACACAAAATATTTGAGATCGTTGAAGAACATGGTCTATCGCATGTTAATTTTGTTGCCAATAACCGTTTAGTTAGGGTGCGCTATAGTGGCGAACAGCAAGTTTTACACACAGAACAGCAATCTTTTTTCTTCTACTGTCCTGAGCACAATAGTACTTTCAAAGGCTATTTTGATGGCGCAATTAGAGCCAGAAAAATTAAAATATTGTTTTTAGCGACCGGGCAGGAGCTTAGAGTTAATTCAGGTAAATTCCATAGTAAGGTTTACCAAGCGATTAAAGATATTTCAAAGTCTATTGGTTTAGCTGATAATGAGATTAAATTGCGCGATCATCAACATTTAACCTTTGATGTTTTTGCCAAAGACAAAGGTGCAACTAATACCATCAGTCACACCTTTAGAGAAATTGCCGATCGTTATGAAAGTCAGGGTCAGAGTATTAGCAATGATCACACTTCGGTTACTTACGTAGTTGCCAGTATTCCAATGGCACGTCGCTTATTAAAAGGTGCGGAAATTGATTATTTATCGGATGAGCCATTTACTAAACTTTATAAAAAAATAGAAAATGCTTTTAACAAGTCTTGCCAGGCCAATAAAATTGACCAAGCTGCATTGCTTGCCAATGGTGTATCGCCATTTGTTCGTTATGATGAAAATGAAGTAGCAAATGTTTCTGGTGAGTTAATCTATATCGGTGTCAATCCAAATAACGCTGAGACACGTTTTTGCGTGCATTGGGAAGCTGATACATTAGTTGATACGCTACGCTTTGTATTTTTTGCTGATAAGAGTGATGAAACACACCACAACTATGGCAAGTTTGTTAATCAAGCCATTGCAGCGGTGAGAGCATTTTCTGATGAAGTAGATTGGAAAAAAGAAAGTGATGACATTATTGTTCGTGTACACCAACATATTATGTTGAATGTGTAAGCGCTAATCAGTTTAGTTTATTTTAAAATCCTGCAATATCATGCAGGATTTTTTTTGTTAAAAATAATACTTAACAGACTAGTTATGTGTTTTATCAGTCAGCTAGCTCATACCTTTTGGCTTTTTTCGACGAATATAAAGAGTACGATTTAGTTTGGCCACAATATCTCCTTGTTCATCTTTTACATACACGGGAATTTGAGGTAAGTATTTTTCACCATTTGCCGTATTAGTAATAATATCGTCAATGAGTTGTTGATTAATGGCAAAATCGGCAATGACCTTACCTTTACCTGGCTTGATAAAATCAATGTCAGCTGACTTATCCCAAACCAAGTACTGGTCTCCTAACTGTGCCATGATCATCAACATATAAAAAGGGTCGGTCATTGCGAATAAAGAACCACCAAAATGGCTGCCTACGGCATTTTTATTCCACGGACGTAAGCTTAATTCTACACGTGCCGTTTTAAAATCAGTTGATATATGTTTTATGCGAATCCCAGCAAAAAATAACGGTGGCCAAGCATTCATAATAAGGCGAAATAGCCAAGATTTTTTAAACAATATATTCATTTAGAGTCACTTTATAAAATTATATTACATTGGATTTAAGGATAACACCCAGCTCATTGTACCAGTTGGTAAGCAGTAATATAAACCTTATAACTTTCAAAATCTAGCTAGCGCGTTGATAGTTAGATATCTAACCGGTTTACCTTGGTCTGGTTATAGTGATAACTTTATCTATTTTCTTTATAGCTTATGGAACAAATAGGGTGCTAATATCTTAGCTATTAATAAGTTGTTTCTGCATTCTTGTAGACTAATATTAATAGAGTCGTCATTAAGGAAATGCTGGAATTCAGCAAAGTAGTCTGTTCAGTAATACTGCTGTCTGCCTGGCAATGCATTGAAAACCTTAAGCGTAATCGTTTATCTGTACTTCCACACGGGGAAGTACAATAAGTTAATTTTCCTTACCTTAAGCAACTCTTGCAACATACCGAGCGGTTGGTTATGATTTAATAGAATGAATAAATTGAGAAGTAACCATGAGTGATGCAGAGCAAACCCGCCAAAATATATTAACCGTGGCCGCCGATGAAATTCATCAGCATGGTTTTAAAGCGACTAGCTTGTCGGTTATTCTTAATCGCTGCGAAATATCAAAAGGCGCGCTATATCACCACTTCACCAGTAAAATTGAGCTGGGTTACGCCGTTTTCGAAGAAATTTATACACCAATGTTTTTAGATCTCTGGCAGTCAGCTTTGGCTGTTGAAGACCCTGTTGAAGGTTTATGTACTTTTTTTACCTCAATGACAGATCAAATGTCTTGTAGTGAAGTTGTTTGTGGCTGTCCGCTCAACAACCTCTGTGAAGAAATGGCCAATGTTGATGAGGGCTTCCGATTACGTATTTTGTCTATGCAAGAACAGTTAAATCAGTCGATTGTTGATGCTCTTGAGAAAATCAATGATGATTTACGCGACGGTTTAGCGCTGAGCCAAGTGAGTTATTTTATTGTCGCGACTCTAAATGGTGCGACCACCTTAAGTAAAAGCTCACGCAATAAAGAGTTGTTCCAGCAAGTAATTGCTGAGTTATGCCTTTATATTCGAGCGTTAAAAAAATAGATCCGCTTATTGCGATGTTATTGCTAATCCCCAGTTAACTCACCTTTCTTTATTTTATAGCGCTTAGGTGAAGATGTAGTAACTAAGTTAACAGCGGGCTTAATTTATCTGATATAATTCTGCGCTTATTCCCATTTACACTTTCGTAAACAGTTTTGTTCTTTATATTAGCTTTTACAAACCGATCGGTCGGTGCTATTATCTCGCTATAAAATTATCATACCGCTCGGTCGGTATGTTTTAACCTATTTCGTAGTACATATTTTATATTCAAGGATTTCTTACCATGCGAGCATTGATAGCAAAAAGCATTTTGGCTTTTTTTTTATCTTCGACTATTGCTACTGAGTTAATGGCAGCATCGTCTGCTGTAACAGCATCAGCTAACTCAGTACCTTTGGCAACAGTACCTTCAGCACCCTCTTATCTAGATAATGCTTCACCTTATGTAGTATTAAAAACAGCGGGGACTAACTTATTTTCACGTATATCGGCTAATCAACAAGCCATTGCTAAATTTCCACATTTAATGCGCGACATTGTTGAAGAAGAGCTAATGCCCGCAATAGATTATCGCTATGCTTCCTATCGTATTTTGGGTAAACACTTGAAAAAAGTATCAAAACAGCAGCGTGCTGATTTTGTTGAAGCGATGCGCCATTACTTGGTAAGAACTTACTCTATTGCTTTAGCTAAGTATAAAAACCAGCAAGTGATTTTTGAGCCTGAAAAACCAACTAAAGGTAAAAGAATCATCGGTATTAAAACTCAAATTATTGAGCAAGGTGCACCAACCATTAATATCGTTTTTCAAATGCGACAAAATAAAAAAACCAAGCAATGGAAAGCGTTTGATATCACGATAGAGGGCATTTCATTATTAAGCACCAAACAAGCAGAGCTTAATAAAAAAATAGCTAAGCAGGGCATAGATCACGTTACTTTAGAATTAGCGGCCTTAGCCAAATAATTTTAATTCACTTAATATAATTTAACCTTTTTACGAATGGAGTTTGTTTTGTTGCAAATATTTAAAATGCTGGTATTACCTTTTATCATTATTTCACTGCTATCGGCAGGTGTTATTACCACCATTAATATCGATTATTTTGTCTTAGAAAATAATTTGTCTGAACGTTCACTGACTGAGCTATTTCAGCAACTGTTATTGCTAGCGAGTGTAGGTATCTTTATTTGGTCAGCAACTAAAGTAGCGGAATCACGGACATTGTTTATCTTAGTGGCTGGATTTTTTGGCTGTATGTTCTTACGCGAACTCGATTTTTACTTTGACATGATAGTGCACGGTTTTTGGTTGTACCCAACTCTCTTGTTAGCTAGCTCGGTAATCATTTATAGCGTTAGGCATAGTGACTATCTAGTTAGCTCTGTTCGTTCATTTAGTCAAACTAATGCCTATTTCAATATTTTAGTTGGTTTAGTTATTATCATGATTTTTAGCCGGTTATTTGGTTCAGGTACGCTTTGGAAGGAAGTAATGAATGAAGATTACCACCATATTTATAAAACTATCATTCAAGAAGGTTTAGAGTTATTTGGCTATGTCTTTGTTTTTATTGGCTCCTTTCACCAGCTAAGAGCAGTAAAGAGCCAAGTAGGTGGTAAGGCACAAATGAAGTTATCAGCGGTATAGCTATTCTTTACCTAGTAAATATGCAGGAAATTGAGCATCATATAGAGTACTTTAGTTTATTACCCAGTTATATGCGCTTTTTTAGCGACTTAATTCTGCTTATTTATCTAGTAAAACTCAAATGAATCTAATTAATAAAAAGTCATTATTGCTTACCGAAGCCGTTAATCTCCTGCTCAACAAAAGTGATGTGCCGGCAACGCTTACCATAGAACAATGTGCAGCAGCGCTAGCGATGAGTATGACTTCTTTTCGGCGTAAACTTGGCCAAGAAGAAACTACTTTTAAACTCATTCAGCATAAATTTTTGAATGAGCTGTGTGTGCATGCCTTATTAACCAAAAATGTCAGTGTTAGTACGTTAGTCTTGAAATTGGGGTATTCGGAGCGAGCCACCTTTGAGCGCGCTTTTCGCAGTAAGTTTGGCATAAGTCCGGCGCAGTTCCGTGAACTATCCCTTGTTGGTAATAACAAAGATAATCCGCAGAACTTAAGCACTATCGCGAAAAATATGCCGCCATTGCCAGATAGCTGTCAGCAGTTACTGAAGGAAAAAGATAAGGACAGTTTTGACTTGCAACGCGTGATAGATATTGTCGCTAACGATGCTATTTTCACCGGACGGTTAATGGGGCTTGCCAGCAAAGCTATTTACGGGAAAACCCCGAACAATATTCAAGAAGCAATTAGCCGAAATTTAGGCATAAATGCCGTGGTTAATTTAGCGGTTATTTATTCAGTTAAAGATGCGTTAGCCGTACATGTGGATCAAAAGGTTATTAACCAATGTACTCATGCTTTTGTGACCGCGCCTAAATTTTTCCAATTAATGCGTAAATCAGCGGGTATTGACGTTAAGTTTGATATTGCCCTTATTGAACAAGTGCTGGTATTTGCCTTACTCGGCATATTATTATTGTGCCATAAAGAGGCGGTTAAGCACCAACTCATCTTGCATTCATTACAAGGAATTGATGATTTACCTTCATTAAATCATCACACTTTAGAAGTAATGGGTATTAGTATTTATGGCGCATCAGGCTTAATGCTGTCTTTATGGCATATCGATGCCAGTGTGATCAAACAACTAAATCATTTAGATAAAGTCGGTAAGCAAGAAACAAAAGCGAGCAGACAAGATGAATTGCTATTGTTTATGTTGTCTTGTTTATATGCGCTAGCAACCGGGCGTAAAGATCACAGTGAATTAGAGCAAAAAGCGGAACTGTTAAATCTAGATGGTTTTGCTGAGGTTAAGGCGCAATTATTCAGTGGTACTGAATAATTGCGGGGAGCTAGTTTACCGGTAACTTGTTAGCACTATGTATTAATGAAAATGGGAACTTCCTCAGCCACTCTTATAAAAGAGGGGGGCTGACCGAGGAAGTTAATTCTACTATCTTACATTCATACTACTACGCCGATACGATCACGCACTATAAGACGTGCCAATTGAGAACTATCCCCTACGGAAAGTAGATCGCTTACTCTACAGTAATGTCTCTTATTATTAATGCTTAAAGACTTGTGACCGATACCGATTCGTAAGCCTGTGGTATTACCTATATTCTCTATGTTATCCAAAGTAGGTAGCTCTACCCACGTATGAGCCTGTAGCTCTATGCCTTGCGTAAAACGGTATACTTTAAACTTACCCGATTTCATAATTTTATTTAAAATTCCGGATGCTTTACGTCTGTACTTACTTTCTGACATTTACATTTCCTTAGTTTTAATTTAAATCTATACTTTTAGATGTGTTTGTACCGGACACCTTTAAAGGGCGCGCATTTATTTTTTACTTACCAATTAGCTACTCATTAACTAGGCAATATATGCGAAATATTAGCTATGGGCCTGATATAGATTAGCTTGTGCTATTTTGATTTTTTATGCTGACGGCGTACTAATAATGCCAAGCCAAACATTGAAAGTGCAAACACTGAAGGCTCAGGGATATCTGTTGTTGGACCATCACTGACTTGTATCAAAGAAACATTATCAAGTAAGCCACCTAGACCATTTTGCTTACCAAAAGCGCCAAAGCTTAAATCCATTGTTTCAGACTGTGCTGTTAATAGTATTGATTGTACTGTCCAGCCTTTGTTCTTTTTACTTATGCTATTAATAGCAAAGTCAGCAGTCATCGCTAAGTTAAAGTCTATTGCTGCATCGTACCAAAAGACATTGATACCGTTGTCATTACGCTTATTTGTACGAGGTTTGTAAGAAAACTCTAATAAATAATCAGCGCCTATGGTGAGTGAATTCAGTGTTTGGGTCATCACTGAATTTGATGAACCTCTAGAGTGAGAGTCTAGCTCCACATGGTTGCTACCATCTTTAGATTTAGTGACAACGTTTTTCTGTAATTCGATACCTTTACCAGCCGTTGTTACCCAACCTGGAAGGGTATAAAAAACATCCCAGCCACGATTTTTGTTAGCAAAGTCTTGTAAATCAGTTTGATGAACAAGTCCTTGAGAATCCGAGTTATCAGCAAAGGTTAATTCTTCAAAACTGCCATTGGTGATCAAGGACGCACTAGCTATTGAGCTAGCAAGCAGCAGGGAAATAGATAAAATGGTCTTACTCAGAGTTTTTAACATTTGAAAATCATGTAAATAGCATTAAGTTGGCGCTAGTATAGAGACTAAGGCGTTTTCAACATATGGCTAAAGTGTCCAACTTTATCATGTAGGCCAGAGTTATCACTGGTTATAACGAGTTATTTGTTTTTATTTAGCACATGCTTTCAACTGGTTTTAATAGCAGTTAAGTAGCAATCAGGCCGTTTTTAACCTTTAATTTTATTCACATCTCATTATAAAGGCGTTATATGAGCACAAAGTTATATTATCTCCATGATCCAATGTGCAGCTGGTGTTGGGGTTATCGTCCTGTTTGGGATGCCTTACAACAAAAGTTACCGGCTACTATCGAAGTGGAGTACGCTGCCGGCGGCTTAGCGCCAGATAGCAATATTTCAATGCCAATAGCGCAGCAACAGATGATCCAAAATCATTGGCGTACTATTGAAGTTAAACTAGGCACAAAGTTTAATCATGCTTTTTGGACGGAAAATACACCAAGGCGCTCAACCTATAATGCTTGTCGAGCGGCAATTGCCGCCCATAAGCAAGGTTTTCAAAACGCTATGATAGATGCTATTCAGCAAGGCTATTATTTACGCGCTTTAAATCCTTCAAATGTTGATGTATTGATTGGCTTAGCAAAAGAGTTGATTCAGCAGCAAGCAAAGCTTGGCTTAGCTATCGAGCAATTTACCAATGATCTTAGCTCTGCAGAAACTGAGCAAGAATTAGTACGACAAACTAGTTTAGCGAGACAGTTAAGCCAACAGGGCTTTCCTGCTTTAGTGCTTGAGCACGATGGCATACGCCAACAAATCCCTGTGGATTACAGTGATTATCGGCTAACCTTGGCTGATATTATTGATAAGCTGAATTAGCTATTTAATAGTTAGGGTAATTGCTGGGATAGTGATATTTCGGCAAGTAAAAAAGCGATGTTAAACACCGCTTTTTTCTTGTTTTTTCTAGTAATCATTCAGTTAAAGCTTTGACCGAGGCAACAGCTACATCTGCCAAGCATAGCTAAATTTGGTAAAGACAGAGCGCTCATCTCGTGTCAGTTGAGCTAAGCTATCATCTTGATAGCCACCATCCGAGTAGCCCAGGAAGAATAATGTTTGCGGGTTGATTTTATAAGAATAAATCAGCTGGCTCGAGAAAAACCTATCTTGTGCATCGGGCAAGTCCTCAGGGTCTTCCTCAGTATATAAAGCCACATCTCGGGTAATATCTGTGTATTGCACCACAAGTTTAAGTTTACTGCGCATACTAAACTGATAACTGAGTCTTATGTCTGATTGGTGCGCGGTAAATAAGCGGCCATCATTAACATCCAGGTGCGAGTAGTTATAATCAATACTGGCGTTAATATGTCGATTTACATCCCATTGGATAAAAGCTTCGATGTAAACCACATCACCTAATTGCGCATTGGAAAAGTCAATTTGTGTACCAAGCTTGAAAAAGGTGCCTATATTGATATTTGCTACCGGCCTAATTTCAACAAAGGTTTTAAATTGTGTTTCTTTAAAGTATTGCTCTTCATACAACCTTTCCCTGTGCACTACGCCAAAGTTAGTATAAAACTGTTTTTGCCCTTGTAAGTTGCCATGAATTTCATATTCTTCTTCGAGCACTTTACCGTCTTGGTCGTAGGTTTTATCCCAATCACCAAAATAACCCCATTGCGTTAAGGTATCATCACTTTCACCGTAATATGTACGGCGGCCACCTAAAACGACGCGTTCGATATTACTGCGTGATTGAAAACCTAAATCGGCACGGAAATCTTCACTAATATTGGTGTAGCCTGCTTTTAAATTATAATCTCGGGTTCCTCGAGAATAATCCACCCTAAAAGCTGTACCGGTTTGTTTCTCACTAACATCAAACTCTGCCATTACGTCAGTAGTGTTTTTAGTATCAGATTGGGCAACTTGATACTGAATGCTATCATTCTGACTGAGCCAGTAGGTGCCATCAAATGAGGCTAGCGTATTGTGATAATTGTCAGATTGTCGGTGCGTCATTAATGCACCAACATTGTTACGCTCACCAACATCCATTTTATAACGTGCTATGGCAACATTAGATTTTTCATCTAAAGTCGCAATATCTGAGCCTTGATTGCCAGGCATTAAAAAGGAAGTATTACTGTCATCAGCTAACATTAAACCATAACTGTGCTCACCTGTTTTACCGGTTAACTTTAAACCCACATCAGGATCGGCAATATTACGGGTGTGGACAAAATTAAAGCTAGTAGTATCAAAATATGAGGCACCATCTAAAAAGAAAGGTCTTTTTTCGGGGTAAAATAATGAGTAGGTATTGTTAACATCTAACTGACCGGCATCGGCTTCTACTTGGGAGAAATCAGGGTTTACCGTGGCATTTAGCACTATGTCTTGGGTTAAGCCCCAACGAACATCTAAGCCAGGTTCTACCTCAATATCGCCATTTTTCCATTCTCCAGGCAAGTCTGGTTTTTCATCTTTTCGTGATACCGTTAATGTTGGTGTTAATTGAAAATTCTTACCCTGTTTTATTTCTTCAAAACCAACCAATTGATGAAACTGACAAAGATTACATTTGATATCACGATCAAAGATATTGGTGGCCATTTGTATTTTGACATCACGGGGGTAATTTCGCAAACCGGTAATGTTCCATACCAGCTTTTCATCCGAGTCGGGAAAGCGCAGTGCACTAAAAGGAATGCTCATTTCAACCACATAACCAAAGTCAGTAATTTGTCCGGCACTGTTCCATATTGCATCCCACGAATCATCTTCATCCCAGCCGTCAGTATCATCCATACGAACATCAGCTTGTGCTCCTAAGGGGTTAACAAAAAACTCATAACCGCTGCGTTCATCGTTAAAGGTATCGACGATAATGGCGACGTTATCATCAGCCCATAAACTATCTCTGTCTCTTAAAGACGCTCTGATTTTTTCTGGGTTTGGATCATAGGCGATAAAGGCAACGTTAAAAGAGCTGCCGTTTTCATAGAAGAATACCTCTGTTTTCACTGGCGATGGCGTACCATCACCTGGGCTCTTTTCATATTTCAATTCCATTTTTGTGGCCGTCTGCCACACGGCTTCATCCATGCGGCCATCAACCTTAATAACGGCTTTATTGTGGGTTAATTGAAAATGGTTTCGCTCTCCTTGTTTGGCCGCAAGGTTCAAGGGTAGGGAGGCAATAACAAGAAGTAATAGAGTGTGAGTAAGCTTTTGGCTATTTTTTATCAAGAACATAGAGACTTATTAATAACTTATAAATTATTTTTATTATTGTAATTGTCGCTCGAAAGTTAGAAAAGGTTTGTTAATAGATGTAACAAAAAGTAACCGGAAGAGTTTTTTCTAGGCAGGTGTTTACTGTATATACAACAAGGCTAAGACTTGTATAGTAGTCTTGTGGTGCTATTTATTTTTTATAGTCGCTATTTTGTGCAAAACAACCGCTAAAAACAGGCTGATTTCCTACCTTTTAATAGGCTGGTATTAAAAGAGTGAGTCGTTATTTTACTATTCTGTATAATAACTTAGTGCACTTGGCTTGTTTAAGTACTGTTTAAATGATTTTTTGAGTAAATGATCAAATAGTTATTGAATCTAACTTTTAGTGCGCTTGGTTAAAGGCCTACTAAATAAACCTTCTACTTGTGACCAAAACTGGCTTGATACTTTACTGATGACGTTTGACTCAGCATTGATGAGTATGGCAAAGCCTAAGTCTAAATCAGGTGAGTAACCTATTTCAGCACGAAACCCTGCGACCCAACCTGAATGGTAAATTATTTTTCGGTTTTTAAATTGGTAAATTCGCCACCCATAGCCATAATGTGCATCGGTTAAATATTCACGCCAATAGCGCCGGCGTAGATCTTTTTGAGTTCTTATCCTCGGCGTGGTTACTTCTGTTAACAGTGCAGGAGTTAATACCTCAGGCTTATGCCCTAAATTGGCAATTAACCATTTCGCTAAGTCGCTAATACTGGCATTAACACCAGCGGCAGGGGCTACCTTATAATAATCATCTTCAACTTTTACCGTGCGCCAAACATATTTTCTAATGTCGCGACCTTGTGACTCCTTTTTTCCGGTCTTGACTCTTTTTCGCAGAATATGCGGCTTGGCAGTATTTATCTGTTCTTTATATACATCAATACCAACCGAGGCGTTGGTCATATTAAGTGGGGTAAATACCTTGTCTTGTAATAAAGTGGCATAGCTTTTATCTTGGCTAGCTTCAATGGCAGGTTGTAACATACCGTAGGCTATATTTTGGTAGCCATAGCATTTCTGTGGCTGACAAATTGGCGTTATGCGGTCAAATCGGCCGATAATTTTGTCCATATCCCAGTTTTCATGCAGCAGGTTATCAAAGGCGTTTGGCATTAAGCCACTTGAATGACTTAACAGGTGTTTGAGCTGTATTCTTTGTGCTGCGCCATCTGCGGCTAAAACAAAGTTAGGTACATATTTGGTAATAGGGTCTGAGAGACTTAATTTATTTTCCTGCGCAAGCATGGTGGTAATGGTTGCCGCGAAGGTTTTAGATACCGAGGCTAAACGAAAAACAGTGTTGTTATCAACCGGATGAGATTTAGCTTTATCGGTATAACCAAAGTTTTCTAGGGCAACAATTTTATTGTTTTGCACAATGGCATAAGCGCCACCAGGAATACTATAGTGCTTTAATTGTTTAGCGAAAATATCGGAAAATTGCTTATTAAACTGACTAATATTATTGGCGGATGTCAGCGAAGAGAAAAAAACTGCCAATAAGATGCCGCTTACTCGAGAAAACATAACAAGGTCTCAGTTTGAAAGGTCGCTAATTCTATAGATTAAATGAGTAAATAAAAAGCCTTTAATTTTATCACTAAGCTTAGCGAGGTCAGTACAATAACATGACCAATGACGGTAACTCCGTTATAATCAGTGTATTCAGATAATTACCAGTAATGAGCTTATGAGCGATAACAATGAAACTTTAGCAGTCTTTTTGGCTGAAACTAAACCGACACAAGTACTTTGGGCACTTCAAGACAAAACCAGTGAAGACTGGGTAGTGCTTGATTCGCCTAGTTTTGAAAACACTGATGTGATGCCACTTTGGTCAAGTAGCGATTTAGCTCAACAACATTGTATTGATGAATGGCAAGATTATGTGCCTTGTGAAATCAGCTTGGCAGATTGGTTTGAATTTTGGTTAGAAGACTTAAATGAAGATGGCGTTATTGTTGGTATTAACTGGCAAGGTAATGATGAGTGTGTCGAAATGGAATTAAGTGACTTTACCCAAGCCCTTGCTGCAGTAGAGTCATTAAAATAACTAAGCTTGTCTGCATGAAATAACCAATATAAATAAGATAAGTAAAGTAAAAAGTATCCGCAGTATAACCTTACTGCTGATGTTTTTTTGTTTTTATCGCCAAATTTATCTTAGGATCTGTTGAACTTTCGAGATGAATTTTACAGCAGTTAGTTTGAGATGTAGGCAAGGCAAGTCGCATGAAGTGTAGCCAGCTACATTAATGTGCGATAACGCAGTATACATTTCAAACAAACGCTGCCCTATGGGGTAATTTAAAGCAGCTTTACTCATTGTTGCTCGTTTTTTACATAGAATAACTATGCTACAAAACTCGCGTCGCGATTAAAGACACTTTAAATTGAAGTAATTTTAACCCTGAAAGATCAACAGAC
>NZ_JABSOV010000049.1 GCF_013215345.1 Colwellia sp.
CGTAGCCAAATTCATTTATTTTTACCTGAAGGTGAAGAAGATGAGGGTTATACCATATTTAAAGCACCAGTAAGTGAAGACTACCAAGGTAAATATCAATGGCTAATTGGTGATGCTCATAAGCTTACCTTTAGCGCCTCTGGTGCCAGTGATACTGGTGGCGTTAATATTTCTGAAGAATCGGAATCAGGTCGCATTGATCCCGACAGTGTTGGTGACCTAAAAATAACAACCAAGTTTGATAGCCAAAGCCTTTCTTGGCAATATTATGGTGACGAGCAAAAGATCATGCAATTAGTCGCAGGTCATACTGTTAATACAACCGACGAAATATTTGGTAAAGGACAGTTTATAAAAGTTGATGAAGAAATATATAACCTGCGCTTTTCATCACAAATCACTTGGCTTGAAGATCACAAATTAGGCTTTGGCGTTGATTACAGTAAATCAGACGTCGATTACAGTTTCGACATTATCCCTTACTACTGTACAGAGACCGATGCGGATTGCGATTCAAATAAAGGTGAACGTATCCAAGATAACGCTAACTTAACGGATGAAAATATCGCCATTTATGTGCATGATATTTGGCAAATGAGTGAGAGCTGGCAATTAACCTATGGCGTAAGAGCTGAAAGCAATGATTATACCGAGCAAACATTTATTCACCCTAGGTTTGCTTTAGATTGGTTTGCTGCAGATGGCTTAACCATTAAAGCAAAGGCCGGTACTTATAGTCGCTTTCCTGATGTTTATACCGCATTAAAAAAGTTAGGAAATCCTAAAATAAAATCACCACAAGCGACTCATTATTCACTTGGTGCTGATTACCAGTTAAACGACATATGGTTTACCTCCATTGATATTTACCATAAAGAGTTAACTGAATTACCACGTTCTATCGATGAACATTCAGCCGAGGCTGACTTGGAATTACATTACACTAATGATACTTCCGGTGATGCGCAGGGTGTTGAATGGCTGGTTAGGCATGATCGAAATAATGGCTGGTTTGGCTGGGCATCTTTAAGTTGGTCACAAAGCCAACGAACTGATGACCTGACTAATATCACTGCCGATTATTACCTTGATACCCCTATGGTCGCCAATGTTGTTGTCAATTACGAGTTAAATGAACGCTGGGACTTTGGTTTGCGTTTTACCTTACGTAGTGGCGCAAAGTACACCCCTATTGTTGGTCTGCGTGAAAACCCTGATTATGACGACCATTTTTTACCCGAGTATGGCGAGTTGAACGCAAAAACCTTACCCGTTTATCACCGCCTAGATTTAGAAGCTAATTACAAAACCACTTACTGGGGTTATGACGCCAAATGGACTTGGGCAATTATCAACGCCATGGCACAGCAAAATGTCTCTGGTTATTACTATGAGCCTGAAGATGGCGATAGCTTAACTAAATACAATATTTCAGGTGAAGAAGATATTGGTGTCTTTCCCTACGTAGGTTTGAAAATGACTTTTTAATTAATATTTTCAGCCCTGATGTTCAGGCATTAACTTTACTTACACTTTTTAAACAATAAACTTGCTCGGCTAAGCGCAAGTAACATTTACAAAGTGGTAACATATAGTTACTTTTTGTAAATTAACTTCGTGCTCTGCTATGGCCTTTAAAAAAAATAATACCAAACGAATATATAATCACGGCTTTAACTGGCTAGTTGCCATTTTCTTATTGATGTTTAGTTCCATAAGTTATGGACAAGAAACCAGTGAGAACTTGGAGCACAGTACTAGCTTAGAACTTAGCGCAGAGCAAGAATATAACGCCAACAAACCTATACTCAAAGATGAGTTTGAATGGCAATTTGCACTTGATTTCTCTTTAGTTTATGACCCGATAATTATTGCTGGCATCGAGCAAGATGAATTATTACATTACTTTATGCCTGGGTTGTTGTTTGACATATCTTATAAAGGATTTTTTTTACAAACCAATCAAAGACGCTCCAATGCATTACTTGGCGGTACAGAATTTGGTTATCAACTAGTAGTTGAACAAAATTGGCAACTTGATGTTATTGCCAAAGCTTATATGCAAGGTTATGACCCGGCAGCAGAAATAGAATATAGCAGTGGTGATGAAAAATTATTAGCTGGGTTAAGAGAGCGTAATGTGACACTAGGTATAGCCTTGCGCTACTCTCAATACTTTGAAAACTCTTTATTTACCTTGGACCTTGCAGCTACTACTTCAGGAGATGATGAGTTTGATAAAAGTGTAAGAGGCGTAATTATTGATAGCTTTTACAGCTATTTATTACCCTACCGAAATTGGGATATTTATTTTGGCGCTGGCTTAACTTACTTTAGCCAAGATATTGTTGATTATTATATTGGCGTTGGCAGTGATGAAGTAAACGAAACTAGACCCGAATATACAGCTAAAGGCGGCTTTAGAGGCCAAGTTGAATTTTATGCGCAACACCCTTTATCGGCAAGTTGGTCTTTTAATGCCGGTATAACCCATAGCCTTTATTCCAGTAATGTAAAAGCAAGCCCCTTGGTTGATACTAACCAGGTAACCCAAGTGATGCTTGGAGTGCTGTATGTATTTTAATGTTGGCAAAGGAATTGCCATGTCACAGGTAAAAGTACAGTTCAAAGTACAGCTTTTATTACTCTGCAGCTTACTCCTAGCTGTGCAAGTAAATGCTAATGAGGTCAAAACGGTTAATAGTGCCGAAGTAACATTTACTGCCCTGCCCGAACAATGTGTCACCTTAAGGCAAGGCCGAGATTGTTTTGCTACGGTAGAATTGCAATGGCAGTCATCTGACAAGCAAAGTTTTTGCTTGTATCAAGAAGGCAAGAATAAGCAGCTAGGTTGTTGGCAAAACAATAACAAGGTGCAAATAAAAATTGAGTTTGAATCTAACAAGAGCATTAACTATCAGCTACGTACTGTAAGTGATAATAAAGTCATCGCCGAGACGAAAGTCGAAGTTAGCTGGCAACATAAAAACACCACCCGTAAACGTCGCTGGCGACTGTTTTAATAAAGGAAAATGGTGTAGCTAGATAAATTGGTAGGAAAAATTAAATGCACAATATTTTATTGGTAGAAGATGATATTAGCCTTGCTGATTGGGTCTGTGAATATTTAAGCGAACAAGGCTTTAATGTTACCCATGTTGCCCGTGGCGACTTAGTGATGGATGTTATCAAAAAAAATAGCACTGATATCGTTTTACTCGATGTCATGTTACCTGGCTTAAATGGCATAGAAGTTTGCCGCCTTATTCGCCAAAATAAACAAAGCCAAGCAACTCCAATCATTATGCTAACCGCCCGTGCTGATGAATTTGATGAAGTAATTGGCTTAGAAGCCGGTGCTGATGATTATGTTATCAAGCCAGTTCGTCCGCGCGCCTTATTAGCGCGAATTAACCGTCAATTAAGTCAAAGTAATAAAGCAGCAAGTAACCTCAATAGCGAGCTTGTTTTTGGTGATCTCACCATAAACCAAGAAGCAAAACGTGTCGTTTATCAAGGTAAAGAAGTCGATTTATCAACCAGTCTATTTGCCTTTCTTACCTATTTAGCTCAGCATGCTGGTAGTGTTGTTGATAGAGACTCTGTTTTTAAAGCACTGAAAAAACGTGAATATGATGGCCAAGATAGACGTTTTGACGTGATGTTATCGACCTTACGAAAATTATTTAATGACGATCCACAAAAGCCACAAAAATTTAAAACTATTTGGGGCAAGGGCTATTTATTTGTTAGTGATGCTTGGCAAGAAAAACCAAGCTTGGGTAATGACGAATAACCATGCGTGGCCTCTATATTAGTATCATTTTTACCGTATTAGGCTCGTTATTCTTTATTGGTTGGGGTCTCGATGAGCTGGTAGAATATACCACTGAAGACAAAATCACCGAAACGCAAACGACCATAGTCTACCGACAACTTATCAACGGCCTTGCCAGCGATCTTAGCGCTATTAACGGTAGCCTGTTAAGCGCAAGAGTTAAACAATTCCAACAGCATTACCAAATAAAAGCCCGCTTAGCGTCGAGTAAAAAAATCGCCCTGCCTAGCTCCCTGATTGCACAATTAACCCAATCAGGAGGTTTACTACTTGCCTCAAGCAGCAATCAATACTTATTAAAAAGCATTAGCAATCATCCTGAGTTCCTCTTACGCCTTGAGCTACCCGTAGCAGCAGCAGATAACGAAAACATTAATTTTCTTTTAACCTTAATACTCTACGTGAGCATATGTGGCATATTGATTTTATGGTTAATTCCCTTAACAAGACGCTTATACCTACTTAATAATGCTGCCGCTAAAATTGGATCAGGACAGCTTGATGTGCGTATCGCCAGCAGCCGCTTATCCTATATAAAAGTGTTAGAGCAAAGTTTTAATACCATGGCCAGTAAAATTGAAAAACTTGTCGCTGATAATAAAATTCTCGCCCGCAGTTTATCTCATGATATTCGCACACCAATGGCTTGTTTACGCTTTGGCATAGAAGCGGCTTTAGACAGTAAATCAGTTGAAAAGAAAAATAACTATCTATCGCGCATGGATAATGAATTAACTAATATGGAGGAAATGACCAGTGCCTTTCTTGACTATGCCTCGATGGAGCGGCAAGGGCTAAATTTAAAAAAGCAGCAAACTAATGTTTATGCCTTAATTACCTCTGCCATTAATGACTGCCAAGTATTGGCGGAGCAAAGAAATATTACTGTCGGTTTAACTGGCGATGAAACCTTAGATTACCTATTAGATTATCACTGGAGCTATCGTGCCTTAGTGAACCTTATTAGCAACGCTATAGGCTACGCCAATAGCCAAGTCTTACTGACCATTGACAACACTAATCAGCACCTGACCATTACTGTGGAAGATGATGGCAAAGGCATTGCCGATGACAAACTTGCCATCATATTTACCCCCTTTGTCAAACTTGATGCCGATAGATCAAGAGAGCAAGGTCACTTTGGCTTAGGCTTGGCCATTTGCAGTAAAGTGATGGACTGGCATCAAGGTAGTATTAACGCCGGCAATAGCAAGCAGCTGTCTGGTGCATGCTTTACTTTAACCTTTCCCAAATAAAATGCTAAAACACTAAAATCAAGTTAAAACAGCAACAAAACAATGACAAAAAACCGATAGAAATTAGGCTTTTCATCATACTTTACTATGCTTTGTAGATAGCGATTAATCAGCAAAGATAGACAAAAGTTATGCATAATAATTCTACCGAGAAATCTGGTTTTCAGTTCACCATAAAGAAAAAACTCTTCCTTAATGCCTTTATTAATATTTCCTTAATTTTAATTATTGGCCTCTATGCCTTAAATCAAATGAAACTGATTGGCGAAGAGGTGGAAGAGATTGCTGAAATTGATATGCCGTTAATACGTAGCATAACAGCTATAGAAGCTCATCAACTTGAACAAGCTATATATTTAGAGCGTTTATTACGCTTAGGTACACAAACATTTCAATCAGCGTTGACCGTGCAGGGTTACGCAATGGCTAAAGCTAAGTTTCTCAGCTACGGTGAGCAAGTTAAACAAGAATTGATCCTAGTAGAGTCTAAGGTAAATAATGACATAGAAATCACGCCTTACGAGGCAGACAAACAAGAATTCCAATACGTATTAAAACAAATCATAAATATCAGCGCCGAGCATAAAAGTTACCAAAAACATGCCATAAAAATCATTGGTCTACTCAATGCAAAACTTAAAGGTCTAGCATTCAAGGACTCTGCTCGCCAAGGAAATATCGAAAGTAATCCCGAAGGCAATACTACTGCCACCTCAACTGAACAGTACTTGGCAGAGGATATAACTAAGCTTCAACAAGGCAACTTGCTGGCGGAGCTGGAACAGCTTATCCATGACATTGAATTAGAAGAAGATGAAATAGACCACGAGCTTGAGCAGTTACTACAAGAAATCGAAGATTTCACCCAAAATTCACTCTACGCTGCCGAAGCACACGAGAAAGCAGCCATTAAACAAATTATTTTACTGATCATTATTGGCACTATTCTAGCTGCATTAGGTTCCTTTATTATTGCTAGACTTATCAGTTTGCCGATTACCCGATTAAAAGAACTCGCCAAGAAAGTAGCAACCGGCGATTTAAGCCAACAAGTCAGCCAAATCAGCAATGATGAACTCGGCGACTTATCCTTATCAATTAATAGCACCATACAATCCATTGCCGAAGCGGCTCAACAAGCTGAAGCTATCGCATCGGGAGATTTCAGCCAGGAAATTCATCCTAAAAGTGAGCAAGATAAACTAGGTCATGCTTTACATAATATGAAATCACAAATTATCGCACAAAAGACTAGTTTAGCCGAAAAAGTATTGCTTAATGAAGCAGTAGTAAATGCTAGCTTAGCAGAAGAAGTAGCGCTTAATCTGGCGGTAGTGAATACTAGCTTAGATGCTATTTTAACCATAGACGAGCTAGGTACTATTTTATCGTGTAATTCCTCAACGATGCGTTTATTTCATTATCGCCGAGAGGAGATAATAGGCAAAAACATTAAAATGCTAATGCCCATGCCTTATACTTCCGAACACGATAGTTATCTGACTAATTATAAAACTAGTGGTATTAAAAAAATTATTGGCAGTGGCCGAGAGGTTAAAGCACTGAAAAAAGATGGCTCGATATTTCCTATTGCACTGTCTGTTGGCGAAGTCGCCAAACAAGGTGCTAGAGATAAAATTTACACCGGCTTTATTCGGGATATCTCCCAAGAGAAAAAATTTGAAGCCGACTTACAGCAAAATAATAGCGAGTTATCGAAACAAAATGAACGCCAACACCAGCTAGCTGAAATTAACGAATTGACACAGGGAACCACTGATTTAACAAAACTTAGTGATGATATCATCACCTGTTTAGCCAATTCCTGCCACGCAGGACACGGCGTGATATATATGAAAGAGCAACAAGATAATAATAGCCTATCCCTGGTCGGCAGTTACGCCTTCCGCTCAAGAAAAAATATTGCTGCCAATATCAATGTTGGTGAGGGCTTAGTTGGTCAGTGCGCTAAAGAGAAAAAAGTTATTCTACTAACTAAGGTGCCGGGTGATTATATTCAAATAAACTCAGCCTTAGGTGAACAAACGCCACTTAATTTAATACTTTTACCAGTTCTTTTTGAAACTAAACTGATGGCGGTTATTGAGCTGGCTTCCTTCCACGAATTTACTGAGGAACAACAGCTGACATTAACGCAGGTGGCACAAAATCTTGGCATAGTCATAAACAATTTATTTAATCAGCAAAGAACAAAAACACTATTACACGAAACCCAGCAACAGGCAGAGGAATTACAAACCCAACAAGAAGAGTTGAAAAGTGCCAATGAAAATTTAGTTGAACAAACCGAACAATTAAAAGCCTCGGAAGAGGAATTAAGGCAACAAAGTGAAGAATTGCAAGTCTCTAATGAAGAGTTAGGCCAAAGGCAAAAAGACCTACAAGCGCAACGAGATAAGATTGCCGCTTCAGAGCAAGAGTTAGCGATAAAAGCCAAGGAACTAACGATAGCCAGTAAATATAAGTCAGAGTTTTTAGCTAATATGAGCCATGAATTAAGAACGCCACTGAATAGTTTATTACTCTTGGCTAAGGGCTTAGCTGATAATGTCAGTGGTCACTTAGATGAAACCGAAGTAGAAGATGCCCATATTATTTATGATGGCGGCCAAAGTCTGCTGCATCTGATTAACGATATTCTCGATTTATCGAAAGTAGAAGCGGGTAAATTAAATGTTCATCTAGAAAAAGTACAACTTGGCCATATTAAAGAAAAATTATTGCAACTGTTTAACCCACTAGCAAAAGACAGAAACATTCAACTGTCAGCCAGCATAGCGCCAAAAGCTCCGGTTCACATCATCTCAGATAGCCTGCGCCTTGAGCAAATATTACGAAATTTACTGTCTAATGCTATTAAATTTACCGAAATGGGTGAAGTAAAAATCAACTTCACTTTGCCAGCAGAAAATACTCACTTTAGACACAAACACTTAACCGTAACAAACAGCTTGGCCATTACCGTGAGTGATACTGGCGTAGGTATTGCTGAGGATAAATTACAAGCCATTTTTGAAGCCTTTCAACAAGAAGATGGATCAACTAGCCGAAAATATGGTGGTACCGGCTTAGGTTTAACCATAGCGAGAGAGTTAAGCCATTTACTGGGCGGGGAAATACAGCTTACCAGCCAATTAAATAAAGGCAGTAGCTTTACGCTATTTTTACCACTATCCTCGGATGAGGTCGCTAGCTCAGCCAGTAAAAGTGAAACCGAGGCAATAGCAGCCAGCCTAGAGAGTAAAAATAGCGCAGCAAGCATATTACCTCAGCAAGCAGTTGCTAACTCTCCTGCAGCTCACCAAGCTAATACCTCTGAATTAGCGAGTATTAATAGAGAAATAGATTTAGAGCTGAATATTTTTATTGATGACGATAGATTCAATATTGTCGCTGATGATAAAATATTGTTAGTAATAGACGATGACAAAATATTTGCGAAAATATTACGTGATTACACCAGAAAAAGTGGTTATAAATGCTTGGTCGCTGGCGATGGCCGCTCGGGTATTTATTTAGCACAGCATCATCAGCCCAACGGTATTATTCTTGACCTTATGCTACCCGACATTGATGGTCACCAAGTATTAGAGCAATTAAAATCCAGTTTAAAAACCCAACATATTCCAGTCGAAATAATTTCAGCTCATAGTGAAAATCGCAGTGAAGCACTAGCAGGAGGAGCTATTGGTTTGCAAACCAAACCCGTTAGTAGTGAACAGTTGCACCAAGTATTAATTGATATTGAAAATTTATCGACAGCAAAAATTCGCCAAGTATTAATCATTGAAGATAACCAACACCATAGTAAAGCGACCAGCAGGCTACTTGAAAATATTGGCTTAAAAGCTACTTGTGTATCTACCGGCGCAGAAGGCTGTGCCGCAATTTTAACGGGTAAATATGACTGCGTTATTTTAGATTTAGGTTTACCCGACATGAGTGGTATTGAGCTGTTAAAACAAGTTAATACTGGCAACCTAGAAGTATTACCACCAGTCATTGTTTATACCGGTAAAGAGATTTCTGACCAAGAGCAAGCTGAGCTCGACAAATACTCTTCTACTGTGGTGATAAAGGGCACGGGCTCACCAGAGCGCTTACTTGATGATATATCATTATTCTTACATGGCATTGAAGAGAAGTTCACTAAGTTAGCTAGCGCTCAAGATAAAAACGCTATGCGACTATTACATGATGAAGACGCTATGTTGCAAGGTCGTAAAATATTATTAACCGACGATGATATGCGTAATACCTATGCCCTGTCTAAAAAATTAATTGATATTGGTTGTGATGTGGAAATGGCCAATAACGGTAAAGAGGCGGTGGAGATCCTCAGAGAGCAGAACGACTTTGAACTTATTTTAATGGATACCATGATGCCCGTGATGGATGGTAATGAAGCCACACAAATTATTCGTAACATGAACAGCTATAAAAAAATTCCTATCATAGCGCTAACCGCGAAAACTATGCCTGAAGATAGGGAGTTAGCATTAAAATCTGGCGCATCTGAGTATTTAACTAAACCGATAGATTTTGAAAAACTAGTCTCTATTCTACGTATTTGGTTATTTAAAAAAGACTAATACCATTTTCATTAAGTTTGTGATCTTGTTGTGCATAGGAAAAATAAATCAGGGCAAGGCGCTCGATTGAGCAATAGCTAGCTATTGGGATTGAGAGCAACACCGACATGAAGTATTTTAACCCGCACAAGTGGGCAAGAATTTAGTGAAATTGGTATAATAGCCAAGCTTAATTTAGTGACATTGACTCGATAACAAGGAACAGCTCTTGACGCCAAGTACTCAAGCAAAGCCCCAAGTTTATAGCCACCGTCCAAATGAAGACGAGGTAATGGCTCTAGAGATTAAGCTATTACTCCAAGCAATAGCGTTCCGTTATGACTATGATTTTAGTCATTATGCACAAGCTTCTCTCACTCGCCGTATAAACAACTGCCTTAAAAAGTCGCAACTAAACAACATTGCCGAAATGATCCCCAAGGTATTACACCAGCCAGAGTTTTTTGAACTATTCCTTAAGGAAATGTCAGTAACAGTAACTGAAATGTTCCGGGACCCTAAGGTATTTAAAGAACTCAGAAATAAGGTTTTTACCCAATTAAAAACCTACTCACGGATAAATATTTGGCATGCTGGTTGCGCTACAGGGGAAGAAGTTTATTCATTAGCCATCATGCTAAAAGAAGAAGGCTTACTGCATCGTTGCCAAATATATGCGACAGACTTTAACAATCAATCATTAAAAGTAGCAGAGCAAGGCATTTATAAAGCAGAAAAAATCAGCGAGTATACTCATAATTACCAACTGGCCGGTGGCAAAGCCTCTTTCGCTGATTATTATCAAGCTAAACATGGTTATGCCAAAATACATAATGATCTTAAAGAGCATATTACCTTTGCCCACCATAACCTGATAAAAGACCAATGTTTTGCTCAAATGCATTTAATCATTTGTCGTAACGTACTTATCTATTTTGATAAAACATTACAGAATAATGTCTTATCACTATTTAATCAAAGCCTATTACATCGTGGTTATTTATTATTAGGAGATAAAGAATCGCTCGAATTTAGCAAGCAAAAAAACAACTTTGATACTATTGCTAAAGATCAGCGTATTTATCAAAAAATCAGCTATGAATAATCATCGCCAAGCAGATCGATTATGATGCCCGTCAAGAGCAGCTCTCCTTATCAAGCTTTAGTTATCGGTGTATCTGCTGGCGGCCTGAATGCGCTTCATAACATACTGCCTAAACTCCCCAAAAGCTTTCCGCTTGCCATCATAGTCCTGCAACATAGAGGCGAAGTAGTCTTTGACGGCACCAGTCACAATGACTTTCTTATCAGTTATTTTCAAAAAGATTGCGCTATGTCTGTTACCGAAGCAACAATAGGCGCGGAAATTAAGCCGGGTAATATTTATATTGCGCCAGCCAAATACCACTTACTTATTGAAAAAACTAAAGTGTTTTCTTTGAGTCTTGAGCCCCCCGTCAACTTTGCGCTACCTTCCATTGACGTGCTCTTTGACAGCGCTAGTGCTTGCTACAAAAATCAATTAATTGGTCTTATACTTACAGGTGCAAGCAGTGATGGCAGCACCGGGCTTAAGACGATTAAAGGCCGTGCTGGCTTAACACTGGTACAAGAACCCAAAACGGCCGAAGTAGATTTCATGCCAAAGTCAGCCATTAGCTTACATACGGTCGACCATATATTACCCTTAGATGATATTGCCGAATTCTTGTGCCAACTCATCCAAGGAGACAAGGAATAACATGAGCTTAGATACTCTACCAAAAATACTCATTGTCGATGATGAACCGAACAATTTGCGCGTTTATGAGCGCACATTGGCTTCGCTAAATGTTGATATTGTTAAAGCTCTTTCTGGACAACAAGCACTTGCTGTTGCCCATAAACATGACTTTGCCCTGATACTGATGGATGTACAAATGCCTTGTATGGATGGCTTTGAAACCGCCTCCTTAATTCTTGATCACCCTAAAACCAGTCACATTCCGGTGATCTTTATTACCGCGTTTGCTCGTGACGAAACTTTTGAGTTTAAAGGCTATGCCAGCGGTGCAGTAGATTACTTAGTAAAACCGATTAATGAAGATGTTGTCCGCAGCAAGGTCGCTGTTTTTTTAGAGTTACATAAAGAGAAACAACAGCTAGATCATGCTTGTAAAGTACGAGCAAAAGCCGAAGCCGAGCTGAGAGTACATAAAGAGCACTTGGAAGAGTTAGTGAAAGAGCGTACTCAAGAGCTACAAGATTCAATTGAAAGTTTAATGGCCACGCAAAATCAGTTGGTCGAGTCTGAAAAGATGGCTTCCTTGGGCCGTTTAGTGGCTGGTGTCGCCCACGAACTTAACACCCCAATCGGTATTAGCATTACCGGAGCTTCTTTTTTACAAGAAAAGCTACAGCAACTAAAACATAATTTTGAGATAGGTGAAATTCGCCGAAGAGATCTCGCAGACTTTGTTGAATGTGCACCACAATCTGTTGATATTATTTTAACTAATTTAGATAGAGCCGCTGAACAAATTACCAACTTTAAGTTGGTTGCCGTTGATCAAACCAGTGAAAGAAAACGTAATGTCAACTTGGTCAGTTATATTAAAAAAGTTATTAATAGCTTGTCACCGGCAATCAATGAAGCTCATCACACAGTAGAAGTAACGGGTGATGAATCGATCAAATTACATACCATAGCGGGTGGTATCTCCCAAATTATTACTAACATGGTCATGAATTCAATTGTCCATGCCTATCAAGAGGGTGAACAAGGTAAAATCCAAATCACGGTCAAAGAAAATAACAACAATGTTTTACTAACTTATGCTGATGATGGTCTAGGCATGGAAGAATCAGTTAGTCAGATGGTTTTTGAACCCTTCTTTACCACTCAGCGTGGCCCTGGCGGTAGTGGCTTAGGCATGTACATTGTTTATAACCTTGTTAACCAAAGCTTAGCTGGGAAAATCACCTGCAAAAGTGAACCAGGACAAGGTACTGAATTTATTTTAGAATTTCCTATCCACCACAAAGACGCTGAATAGTTAATAGCTGTTTTACCGCTCACTCCCTCCCCCCCCTGACTATTGACTAAATTTGTCAATATATCTCGCCAGTTCAGCCATGCTGGCTTTGTAATGAATAGTAACCCCTTGCTACATCGACAAATAAATCGTATAAAATCAAACAATCATCATTTTAATCACCGTAATCTTATACGGTAATTCATAAATTAAGTCAGAGACAAGTCTATGAGCCAAGATCGCCGTCAATTTTTAAAATCCTTTGCTGCTATAACTGCTGCAAGTGTCGCCACCAGTGTAGCTACAGCCTGCACAACCATGCCGAATGGCCCAATAATCCCCCCCTCTGCGCAAGGTAAATCAGTGATGGGCTTAGTGGTTCCGAAAATGGATGTTGTCCGTATCGGTTTTATTGGTGTGGGTGAACGAGGCTCTGGCCATGTTAAACATTATTGCCATATTGATGGCGTTGAAATAAAGGCCATTTGCGACACCAATGAACGCGTGTTAAATGAGTCTATTGCCACTGTGGTAAATAAAGGTTTTGCCAAACCTGATAGCTATACCGGCTCAGAGTTAGCTTATAAAAAAATGCTTGAGCGTAATGATATCGATATCGTCATCATTTCTACGCCGTGGCGTTGGCACACTCCAATGTGTGTTGAGACCATGGAAAGTGGTAAACATGCTTTTGTTGAAGTACCTGCCGCGACTACGACAGAGGAATGCTGGCAATTAGTCGATACTGCTGAACGTACCCAGAAAAATTGCATGATGATGGAAAACGTCTGCTATGGCCGTGATGAACTCATGGTATTAAATATGGTGCGCCAAGGGTTATTCGGCGACTTACTACATGGTGAAGCGGCATACATTCATGAATTACGCTGGCAAATGAAAGAGATTACCGAGAAAACTGGCTCTTGGCGAACCGCCTGGCATGCGAAAACTAATGCAAACTTATACCCTACCCACGGTTTAGGCCCTGTGGCTCAATATATGAATATTAACCGAGGTGATCGTTTCGATTATTTAACCTCAACGAGCTCGCCAGCACTGGGACGACAAGCTTATGCTGCTAAAGAATTTCCAGCAGACCATCAACGAAATCAGTTGAACTATATTGCCGGAGATATGAATACCAGCATAATTAAAACCATCAAGGGCCGAACGATTATGGTGCAACATGACACCACCAGCCCTCGCCCTTATTCACGCCATAATTATATTCAAGGCACTAATGGTACCTTTGCCGGTTTCCCAAATAGAATTGCGCTCGAAAATGTCCCGAAAAATATTAAAGCCCTGTATCAACAGCAATATGAATTAGCAGTTAAACAATGGCATAAAAATGGTCAGCAAGGTCGTAAACCAAGCCCGGCAAGTTTCCATCGCTGGGATTATAACATGGCTAAATGGCAAGATAATTATGATCATCCATTGTGGCTACAAATGGGCGCAGAAGCAGAGCGCAATGGTGGCCATGGCGGTATGGACTTCTTAATGCTTTGGCGCATGGTTTACTGCTTACGCAATGCTCAGCCATTAGATCAAGATGTCTATGATGCTGCAGCATGGTCTGTTATCACGCCGTTAAGTGCCCAGTCGGTAGCCGACCGTAGTAATTCCAAAGATATTCCTGATTTTACTCGCGGTATTTGGCAACACGCTAAACCCCTTAAGGTTGTTAGTTAAATGACTAGTCTTGTTATTTTAGCCGCTGGATTAGGCTCTCGCTTTGGTGGTAATAAACAGCTGGCTGAGTTTGGTCCCCAGCAACTAACGCTGATGGAGTACAACTTAATCAATGCCGTTAATGCCGGCTTTAAACGGGTAGTTTTTGTCATACGCCCAGAGCTAGAGTCACTATTAAGACGACAAGTTATCCCGCGACTGCCAGAAAATGTTGAATATGCTTTTGCTGTGCAGAGCTTTGCTGACTTGCCACCTGCATGTACTCTACCGACACAGCGCAGCAAACCACTTGGCACAGCACATGCGCTTTGGTGTTGTCGCCATCTTATCAAAGAAAGTTTTGCCGTGATTAACGCTGATGACTTCTATGGAAAACAAGCCTTTAGTTTATTGTTACAACAAGCAAATAAAACACCTAAAGACTATTTGATGGTGGCTTATCAATTACGCAATACCTTGTCAGATTTTGGTGGTGTTAATCGAGGTCTATGTCAGCTCGATGAGCAAAGCTATTTAACCGCTATTGAAGAATGTGAGCAAATACAATCGGATGGTCAAACTATCAAGGGTATTTTCAGCGAAAAACAGCGAGATATAGAGCTAACAGCAAAGAGTTTAATTTCAATGAACTGCTGGTTTTTCACCCCTGATATTTTTTTGGCACTAGAGCAAGCACTGACTCGTTTACTCTGTGCAATAGAAGCTAAGCAACTTGGCGTTAATCAAGAATGTTACTTACCCGCCGTGGTAATGCAGCAAATCCAACAACAAAACCATCAACAAAAAAAGAGAGTAAAAGTACTTAGCACTAACGACAATTGGTTTGGTTTAACTTACTCACAAGACAGCGGACAAGTCGATAAGAAAGTTACTGCACTATTTGGCAAAAAATAGTAAAATCGTGCGCTCATTTGTCACGCCTTTGTTTATCTATACCCGTTCCACTTGAAGATGCATGATTCAGCTGGAATTAGAAACGCTTTAGGCAAGGCATTGATTGAAGAGAATGGCTACTCCCTTATCAAAATCAATAACGAAGCATAAAGCGTTTCTAAACCAGCCCTTAGGGAAGGCTGAGCAAATCATACTCTGCGTTACATTTCTTTTTAAGGGAATAACCCTTAATAAAAATATGTGCCTTGATTATGAGTCGCTCAGTCTTCCTGAAATGAGAATCTTCAAGTGGAACGGGTATAAACTTGGCTTGTCGGATATTAAAGTATTAGCAAAACCAGGCTAGTAAGCACTTACTAGAATAATCACATTGCTAACAAAATAGTCACTAAAATATAAGTATTAAAAGCAATGGATAACAAAGCAAGATCACTGAAAATGGATATAGATACCGTTCTAAATAATTATGATTATGACTTTTCTAAAGTTGAAGTAACCTCTTTAGGTAATGGTCATATTAATAATACTTATAAATTGACTACTCCTGACTTTGAGTTTGTCTTACAGCAAATCAATCATGACATTTTCACTAAAACGGTCGAGCTAAGCAGTAACGCGCAAAAAATAAATGTGCATTTATTACAGCAAAAAAATAACGGCAACTATCCACTAGCCGTTCCTCAGCAAGTACTAAGTAAAACCGGCGAGACCTGTATTAAAATTGGTAGTAATTACTGGCGTTTAATGGAATTTATTAATAATTCTTATACTCTAGAAGAAGTTGAGTCGCCAGAGCAAGCGGCACTGGTTGCTAGTGCTTTTGCGGAATTTAGCTGCGCCTTAAGTGATTTTCCCGCCAAAGACCTTGCTGTTATTATCGAAGACTTCCATGACATTAGTTTTCGCATGCGCCAACTTAAAGAAGCGGTTGCTAATGATATTCAAGGCCGTTTATCGGACTGCCAAGCCTTAGTTAATTTCTGCTTCGCTCAACAAAGTTTTATTGATCATGTGGTCGACATCAGTAAAAAATTACCCCTGCATGTTACCCACAACGATACTAAGATAAACAACCTCTTATTCACTACCGGTGACAAACCCTGCGCAGTCATTGACCTTGATACCTGTATGCCTGGCTTATTAATGCATGACTTTGGCGATATGGTCAGAACCTGTTGTAGTAACCTTGCTGAAGATGATACCAGCACAGAAAAAATGGTACTTAAGCTTGATATCTTTGAAGCATTAATCAGCAATTACCAGAATACCTTTGCTGATAAGATGACAGCACTTGAAAAAGAAAGCTTAATTGTTGGTGCCAAGTTATTACCTTTTATTATTGGTACCCGCTTTTTAACCGATCATTTAAATGGCGATAACTATTTCCAAGTAAGCCGTAAAAACCATAATTTAGATCGTGCTATCAGCCAAGTACAATTATTTACCCTAGTATGTGAAGCTGAGCCTGAGTTAATAAAACTCGCCCAGTAAGTCCACTTACTACTTATTTTCCTTGCCAGTGCCCCGCTATCAGTTACTGGCAAGCAAAGTAACGAGCTAATAAGTATTCGCCTAACAGTACACCCCTAATTTACCAGCCATAGCTATTAGTTAAACCCTCTCAAGACTACAATTCGCTAGCAATCACCAATCTTCAATTACATAGCTGTGATACTTCTGTGATTAATTTTTCTTTAATAAGTGATAAAAGCGTGATCTGCAAGCGATAACTCACCGACATACTTTCCTTACGCTAACGAAGTCTGTTCTAACGACATTAGTTTTAGCTACATAAGTCTAACTACCAAGGAATGATCATGAAAGTAATCAAGAAATCGCCAATTAAAACAGCACTAAGCGTATTAGCACTCGCTTTTGCCAGCTCAACAACAATGGCCCAAGAATTATCCATTACTGTCACCAATTTAACTCAGGGCTTGCATTTCACCCCTGTAGTGACTGCTGCCCATAGCAATGAAAACCGACTATTTATGCTCAGTACTATGGCTACGACTGAGCTACAGACAATGGCTGAAGGTGGTGATATTTCAGGCTTAGTAAGTATGTTAACCAATGCCGACGCGAATATTAATGAGAACCCTGCAGGCGGATTATTAGCACCGGCAATGTCAGCAAGCTTCTCTTTAACCAATGATAGCGCCAATACCCACTTATCACTTGCCGCAATGATTTTACCTTCTAATGATGGTTTTGTTGGCTTAAACAGTTGGGAAATACCTGCAGAAGCCGGTACTTATACGGTATTTTTAAATGCCTATGACGCCGGCACCGAAGCCAATGATGAAGTTCGCGGCAGCGGTGCTCTAGGAGAAGCGGGCATGCCCGTACCACCACCACTTGATGCCAGTATAGGTATGAACGGCACTGGCGTTACCGATATGGAAGCGAATGACAAAGTTCATATTCACCGCGGCAGCCTAGGTGATGATGATATGTCTGCTGGCAAAAGTGATATTAACAATAGTGTACAACGTTGGTTAAATCCTGTCGCTAAACTCACCATTACCGTGCTATAGGGGTACATCATGTTAACCTTTAACGCTCAACCTAAAGTCACTAAAAAACTATCCTCTCAATTAGTTATTGCTAGCTTACTTAGTTTTGGCTTAGCTGCATGTGGAGATAGCTACAATGACAGTGATAATACTTATACTCCCCCGGTTGAACCACCGATGGAATATAGTTATTCAATAACATTAACTAACTTAACCTATGGTCAACCTTTATCACCTATCGCGGTAGCACTACATGGCGATACTAAAATGTGGCAAGTTGGCCAAGCCGCTTCAGTCGCCTTAGAGAAACTGGCCGAAGGTGGAGACAATACTGACTTCATTGCACTTGCAGAGAATCTGGCAACTACAAGCAGTGACGGGCCAGTACCACCGGGCTCTAGCGTCACTTTAGCTATCAGTACCACTGAGGCTATGGCAAAGTATTTAACGGTTGTCACCATGTTGGTGAATACAAATGATGCTTTCTCGGGTCTTACTGGTGTAGATATATCAACATTAACGGTTAATCAGGAAAAATCATGGCGATTAAATGTCTATGATTCAGGTACCGAACTAAACAACGAAGCGGTCGGTACCATTCCGGGTCCCGCTGACGGTGGCGTAGGTTTTGACGCCGCTCGCAATGATATCGACCTAGTCGGCTATCATTCCGGTGTAGTTAGCAAAGATGATGGCTTATCTAGCTCAGTATTAACTCAGGCGCATCGTTTTGATAACCCTGCAGTTAAATTAACCATTACTCGAACGAAGTAGTGCGCTAAGCCAATGAGTGGCTTTGCCCACTCATTGGCTTATATATGAAAGATAAAATTTTAATCATTGAAGACGAAATTGATATTGCCAAGCTTATTAAAGTGCATTTATCCGAGTTAGACCTGCACTGTGATATTTGTACTCAAGGAGAAGCTGCATTAGAGCAAGCCTTAACGCAAGACTATCAACTGATATTATTGGATGTAATGTTGCCTGGTATTAGCGGGCTAGATATTTGCCGGCAAGTCAGGCAAGAAAAACCGCTGCAGTCAATTATTATGCTGACCTCTAAAACCTCTGAAATTGATCGGGTGTTGGGGCTTGAGCTAGGGGCCGATGATTACATGACTAAGCCTTTTAGTATTCGAGAATTACAGGCCCGTGTTCGTAGTCAGTTACGTCGGGTACATGCAATTAACGCCAAAAATTCTGACCAAAACAATGATAATATTAAGGAAAAATCAGCGCAACAAGAGTCGAATCAGCAAGAGCAAGGGGTAAGTATCGGCCAGCTGCATATTGACCATAGATATCACCAAGTCACTTATAAAAATAAAGCCATCAATTTAACCGCGACCGAGTTTGAGTTAATTGATTTTTTCTGCCAGCACCCTGATCAGGTATTTTCACGGGCGCAATTACTCGATGGTGTCTGGGGCTATCATCACAATGGTTATGAACATACGGTGAATTCTCATATTAATCGCCTGAGAAGCAAGCTTGAGGAAAACTGTAATGAGCCTCAGATAATTCAAACCGTCTGGGGAGTTGGTTATAAACTTAATTCTGCCGGGGTAATGCCACCAATGGCGTGTTAATTAATTATTATTCCTAGTTAGAATACTGCTAGTAAGAATACCAGGAGCTTTCTTTAGATGAAAATATCACTTTATCAACGCTTAGCATTAATACTCTGTGCATCTTTTATGATTATGGCATCCTTACTGGTTTATTGGAGTAACTCACTGGTTCAGCAGTCCAAGTATCAAGCGGAGCAAAAGTTACACTTACACTTAGCTGAACATTTAGCCCATGATAACCCGCTATTACAAGATGGTGTTTATGATAAACCTGCGTTAGAAAACCTGTTTCACACCCTAATGTTACTCGGCCCTGCTTTTGAGTTTTACTTTCTTGATGCCCAAGGCAATATTTTAACTTATTCAGCAGAGGCTGCTAAAATAAAACGCAAGTCTGTTGCCCTAGCACCACTTAAGCAGCTTATTGCCAACCCGAAAAAAATGCCGGTTTTTGCTGATGATCCTCGAGGCATCAACAAGCAAAAAATATTTTCAGTCTCGCCGGTTTATCAAGGTGAACTGTTACAGGGTTATTTATATATTATTATTGGCGGAGAAATTTACGATTCAATTTTTAGCCAAGTTCAAGCCGATAAAGACTTACAAAAATACGGCGCCTTTGTCCTCGCCAGCTTATTATTACTACTACTGGTTTTATTAGCGGTCTTTCACTATTTTACTCAACCGGTCAAAGAACTAGCCAAACAAATGCAAGCGCTTAAAGCGGTGCAATTTGACCAAACTAAAATTCAGCTCAAGCAATGGGGTTCAGCGGAAAACCATGGCATTGACCATAATGAAGTGCACTTTCTCGGCGCAACCTTTAACGATATGGTTATCCAAATTAACCAGCAATTTTCTCTATTAACAGAAAACGACCGAATCCGCCGAGAGTTATTAGCGCACTTGTCTCATGATTTGCGAACACCATTAGCGACCATGCAAGGCTATATTGAGACTTTAGCGATTAAGGGTGATGACTTATCTAGCGCCGAGCGACAAGATTATTTAGCGACAGTGCAGCGCAATGTCTCTCAGTTAAAGCGGCTGATTGATCAAATTTTTGAACTGGCCCATCTAGAAAATGGTCAAGTGACGGTCAATTTAGAAACCTTTGCCATTGGTGAGCTTTTACATGACATCCTGGCTAAATTTACCCTAAAAGCCGCAGATAAACAGATTTCACTGATTTTAAAACCGCAACCTTGCCAATATATAGTTTACTCTGACATTGCTAAATTAGAGCGCATCATGACCAATTTATTAGAAAACGCCATCAGACATACTGACCTTGGTGGTGAAATTGTAGTGACAGTCGCACAGCTAAGTACACAAGTTAAAGTCAGTGTTAGCGATAATGGTAGTGGTATCAGTAAAGAAGATATCGCCTATATATTTGATGCCAGATATAGGGCCAGTAACGCCATAGAAGATAATATTCAGCATACTGGCTTAGGCTTAGCGATTAGCCAGAAATTATCTCAAGTACTTAACTCTGAGCTGATGGTTAAAAGTGAACTAGGGAATGGCAGCAGTTTTTCATTATCACTACCAACCCTTAAGCCATAAGGCATGCACCGGAAAATAATCAGCACTGAACTGTGCTTATTCATCGCTTTTAAGCGGTTAGGTTAACCTGTTATTGATAACACTCGGCTTATCAATAACAGGTTAAATTTACTTGCTAATTCACTAAGATTTTTACTCAGGGGTTTAGTCAATAATGCGATAGATTTCCCACTTGGGTGTACCTGAAACTACATGAGGCTCTAGGGTTTTACTCCATTCTTTATGGGCATCTATCTCAGCCAATTTTTGCCAAGCATCATTGAGCTCAGTTAAATTCTTAATAGTCACCTCTGAAATAATACTCGATTCTAATGCACCGACAGAGCCCACTAATATACGTGAATTCTCTTTCGTCCAACCGATTTGTGAACCGACTTCATCAAACCATTGAGTAAGCGCTTCAACCACTTCTGGCTTGTGGCCAAATTTTGCATCAATACACCATCTTGCAATCATCATAACAATGTCTCCAATCGAGAAAATCACATTTGATAAGTATGATTCATCTAACTGAAATTACCATTGCAACCATTATTTAGCGTTTACTCACTTTTAAAGCAGGACGCTTAAATTAGTGTTTATCACTTATACCGAGTAAGGTTTCAAGATTAACAAAGCGATAACCTTGGCTTTTATAATGGGCAATAATTGCCGGTAAGGCATCGACAGTGTTTTGTCTATTGCCGCCAGCATCATGCATTAAGGTGATCACTTCTTCATGCTGGTTGTTTATCAGTTCACTTTCTATTTTATCTATACTGTTTAACTCTGGATTCCAATCTCTTGAGTCCACCGACCAAAGCATTACTTTCATTCCCTTACTCGCTAAGTATTCAATTTGTTGATCGGATATTTCACCATAGGGTGGTCGATAAAAGCGCGGGCTAATGTTAAATAATTGCTTAAATTCATCATTGGTTGTTACGACTTGTTGTTGCCATAACTCATCACTGCTATAACTCATGCCGTTAGCATGATCCCAACTATGGTTGGCTACTGTATGACCTGCCGCTATACTACGTTCAACAACCCCCTGATAGTTCGCTAAGTTTTGTCCCTGCCAAAAAAAACTTGCCGGCACTTGTGCTTGTGCAAGTACATCTAAAATTTGTGTGGTGTACTGTGACGGACCATCATCGAAAGTCAAAGCAATTAATTTTTCATGATTCAAGCCTTCAATGAAATAACTACCAAGATATAAACTGGCTTGGCGAGCGAGAGCTTCCACAGAAATTTGCTCAGCTACATTGCCGGTTCGAACATATTGATCTGTTTTTCTAGTTGCGCTATTTTCACCCTCGAGCCAAGGTAAAAACAGCCTGCTAGCAAGACTAAAACTATTACTAGCATTGCTGCCGCTATAATAAGAAAAATGCTGTCTCACCAAATAGTAGCCTAGAGCATTAGCCTTACCTTGTTCACTCAATAGGTTTTGAGTAAACAAGTTTTCTATCAGCACACCATCAACTAGCCCTGATTTTACCTGCGCTAATACTGTAGACAATTCAGACTCTTCGATATCTACAGAGAAAGTAATTTCATTTGCGGGTAAGTTTTTCTTTAAAAAATGTAAAGCTAAACCACGAGAAACTAAGCGATCGAATACACTACTTTCACTTTGGTAGTTGAGTCGCTCACTTTGGTAAATTATCTGGGTTAATTCTGAGGATAACAAAGCCTTGGTATTATCATCTCCAAGCAGAGCATCAACATCGAGCATAACAATAATTTTGCCATCGCTGGCGAAAGAAAAGTCTAGTTTGCCAACACCTGTTGCCGGTGTGATTGGATTAAAGATAAGCTTTTTGTAGCGTAGCGCTACAGCCTCTTTTGTTAGTTGGCTGAAAGCAAAGTTTTGTTGTCTGAAAATGGTATTTATTTGCGGTATTAATAATTGTAAATCTGCCTGCAATATTACCGGCATAACACTATCAGTTGGCCAGTAGACTTGCAGTGCTGATTGCTCATAACCCGTTAAAGTAATTAGCTTATAACTGTTATCGGTAAAGTTAACACTCTCGGCTATGGTTGGCTGATTAACTATTCCTTCCGTTATTTCATCCGTTGAGGTTGAACTGGCGCCTTCACAACCGACAAGTACTAAACTACTTAGCAATACGCTTAATACTAACAAGCATGGTCTCGCCAAGCTGGCGAGCTTATCCGATTGAAAAAATCTATTTCTAAATCCCATAATTAAATCCTAAACATTCCCTATTTAGCGATTAAAATACGTGTATTTTTATTGCTAAGCAAGCAGTTAACCATCTCGTTTTTAACAATCTAAAGTAAAATGGTTATAAAGGTTGCTACTAGGAATAACTGACTTTTATCGGGATAGTTAATACCTGCTTACCTTTATGTTTAAGCCAAAAATAAATCATAACAAAGGTTAATAAGGCAATCGCAATCGTTATGCTGGCACTTAACGGCGCGACCATGAAATTACCAATTTGATAACATAATGTTGCCACTAAATAAGCAAAAGTAAAACTCCAAATACCGGCAAATCCGGCCCAGCGACTACCTACTTCATTTTTGATTGCTCCCATAGCAGCAACACAAGGGGTATAAAGTAAGATAAACAATAAATAACTAAAAGCGCCTAGCTGGCTAACAAAAGCTAATTGCATGCGCTGATAGGTAGTTAGTTCAACACCTTGCTCTTGGGCGGCAAGGCTTAAGTCGCTGATCTCACCTACGCTAATCCCCAAAGGATCATCGGGGGAAAGACCTAATAAATTTTCTTTTATGCTATCAGTCGCCTCTTGCCAGCTTTGCGCTAACGAAGGCTCTGCAGCTTCCCCTGATGCATGGGGTGAATATAAGTTATTAAAGGTTGCCACCAGCACTTCTTTGGCAAATATTCCGGTAATAATGCCGACGCCAGCCTGCCAGTTATCTTCTTGCACACCCATAGGAGCCAACAGCGGCATCACTACTTTTGCTCCTTGACTCAATATAGAGTTTTCACTGTCTTGATTACCAAATTGACCATCAGTGTCAATAGAGTTGAAGAAGTTTAATAAACACACCACAATAACTATGGTTTTACCTGCACCGGTAACAAAGCCTCTAGTACGCTGCCAAACACGTTGACTTAAATCGCTAAGTTTAGGCAGTTCATAATTAGGTAATTCCATAATATTTAATGAACTAGTGCCTGACAACACGGTTTTCTTCAATAAAAATCCGGTAAAAATCGCAGCGGAAATACCCACTAAATACAATAAAAACACTAGATTTTGACCATTATCAGGAAAAAAGGCCGCGGCAAATAGCGCATAAACAGGCAATCTTGCCCCACATGACATAAAGGGAGACATCATTACCGTGGTAATGCGCTCTCGCTCACTATCAAGAATTCTTGCTGACATGACCGCAGGTACCGTACAGCCAAAACCAACAATCAACGGCACAAAGGCTTTACCGGGCAAACCAATTTTTTGCATAACGCTGTCCACTACGAAAGCGGCCCGCGCTAAATAACCTGAGCTTTCTAAAATTGATAAGCCGATAAACAAACAGGCGATAACAGGAATAAAGGTCGCGACTGTTTGCAAGCCACTACCAAAGCCCTCAACAATAGTGAGTAACCACTGCGGTAAGTCTAATGGCGCTAAAAAATGTAATGGGTAATCGACAAATAAGGTGCCACTAAGAATATCGAAAAAATCGATAAAGGCACTACCGACATTAATGGCAAACATAAAGAGTAAGTACATCACCCCGAGAAATACCGGTATGCCAGTTAAGGGATGTAAAACTACACTATCAATTTTATCTGACATCGATTTGTTGGCACATGCAGGATTGGCGTAGGCAGCATTGGTCGCCTCAACACTGCTAACACGGGCCAGCATATCGGTAATATAGTCATAACGCGCTTGCATTGCTTTCACGCTTTGCTTTTGTTGCTGCGCTGGCTGCTGCTTTATTTCTCGCTCTTTTTGGCAGCTAACACTATTAACGATTGTTTGATGGCTAGCGGATATGTCATTTGTCATTTGAGCCAGTGCCTGCTGCACTTCTACTAAGGCATTTTTTCTTTGGGCACTTATGGCGATAACAGGACAGCCTAATTCTATAGCTAATTGCGCAATATCAATCTGTAAATGTTTTTTTCGATCGCTTTTATTGAGTACCACTATCATAGGTACACCCAACTCAAGTAGCTGGCTGGTTAAATAAAGCTGTCGGCTTAACTGGTTAATATCAACGACGTTAACTAAGCAATCAATATCATTATCTTGTAAAAATGATTGCGAAATGGTCAGATCTTTACCTTGCTCGGCATGTTTTTCTAGCGAACTTAAACCGGGTAAGTCTGATAAATAAGCGCTCTGCTGCCCTAAACTAAAACTGGTTTTTTTAGCGGCTACGGTAACACCTGACCAATTACCAACTTTTTGCTTACTTTGCTTTTTTTTGTTTTCGCTAGCGGATAATAACAGGTTAAATAAAGTGCTTTTACCTGAGTTGGCAAAACCAACTAGGGCGAAATGTTTTGATTGTGTCACGGTAAGATTCTTTTGAGGTTACTGGGTATAAATGAATTATCTTGGTAATCAGTTTTTTGCTTAACTTATCGATTACTTTACTAATTAAAGACTAACGCCAATTTGCTTTGCGACGGAACGCTGAATACAAATTTTAGTATTGTGTAAGCGAAAGGCCATCGGGCCATTAAAAGGCGCTTTATGCGCTAATGACACATGGGAACGAAGAGTAAAGCCTTGTTCAATCAGTTGCGCCGCGATTACTACATCTTTAGGTAAAGCGCTAATTTTAGCAGGTTTATTCAGGGGAAGGTCAGCGAGAGTCATGCTAGAAGTCCAAAAAAAGTTCATTTTCCCACAGATGTTAATCTAAGAGTTAATGATAATTACTATTATTTGAATGGTAGCATTAGCCAGAAAAAATCAATAGTAAAACAATGTAACTAACCTTGACCTTGATCAAACAAAAATGTTTCATTAACTAATCAAACCTCTATGTTATTACTTATAGAGTTTATGACTATTACATTACTTTTTCACTATTATTAAACTCGATGCAAGCTTAGCTATAAACATTGATTTCAGCTAAAACTAATTCCTTGGTAAAAGTGACTACAATTAATACAAGTACACTGTTTATATGTAAAAACTTTTAGTAATATGATGGTTAATAAATCAACCCGAGAGCTAGCTATATGAAAGAAAAGGTTAATGTTGGCAATAATATAGCAGAAAAAAACACCCTGATGTTTACCATTCTCGTAAGTGTTTTTGTTATGTGCTTTAGTTTAAACAGCCATAGCTACACGCTTGATTCCCCCTCTACTTGGATGCAAGTCCCCCTTAATAAAATTGATGAGTTGAATAAGAAAGATCCAGCATTAGCACTGGCTTTCTCTAAAGAGCTATTTGATGAACATCAACAAAAGATGACTGACTTTGATAAAGCCTCTATATTGAGCAAGATGGCTCAACATAACTATATATTAGGGTACTATAATGTAAGCCAGGGGCACCTAGACCAAGCTTATGCCTTGAAAGTAGACTTAACGACTGATGTCGGTATTTCGTTGTTATTAACTCAGGGCGGTATCATGGATGAACTGGGTAACTCAGAGCAGGCAATGGAAAAGTACTCACTCGCAGCGAAATATGCCAAAGTAAATGAAAACTATAGGCTGCTCGCAGATAGTTATGCTTACATGGCTTACTCATACTCAATTAATCATAAAGATACTCAAGCCCTAAAGTTTTATCATCAAGCTTACTTACAACTTGAACAAATAGGCGATGAGTTAGGCTTAGCTTATTTGAAAGCTGAAATGGCTAACGCCTATTCACTTACCTTTGACGACATCAATGCAATTAAGCTAGCAAAAGAAGCAAGTGACTACTTTAAAAAACATCAATATTATTTTGATGAGTTATTTGTACAAAATGTATTAGCCAAAATTTACCTACGAAAAAAAGATTACCAAAAAGCCGAAGTAACCTACCTAAGAGTTATCGAAATAACAAAACAAACCAATAAAAAAGAATACATCTACTTAGCTTATTTAGGTTTAGCGAATACTTACCATCACTCTCAACAACACGATAAAGCCCGTACTTTTTGGCATAAATATCAAGAGCAACATCCTCTTTATGAAAATCCGTCGGCAGAAATTGGCGCAATTGTATTAGAAGCCAAACTTGCACTGAGTGATAACAACATAACAGCAGCAATTGACATTTTAGCTAGAGTTGAAGCAATACTTAAACCTTTAGATAAGCATAATGCGCTTAGTTGGTATGTACAGCTTTTTGATTTACAGGCACAAGTTGCGGCTATCCAAAAAGACTTTCAAACTGCATATTTCAAGCAAAAACAAGCAAGAACCTTACAAAAGGATTATTACAACGCTGAACGTGAAACTATACGTTCAAAATATAAAGTCATGTTTGATACTGACCAAGCTATTTTGACCAATAAATTATTAGAGCAAGACAAGGCTTTAAATAAAGCGGCGTTAGCAAGTGCAACACAACAGCAAAAGTCCCAAAATATGATCATCATAATTATATTATTATGTGTGCTAGTACTCTGCTATTTTATTTATCGTCAAGTACTTAATAGTAAAGCTCTGCATAAAATAGCTAACACTGATACCTTAACTGAACTAGCAAACCGTCGGTATAGCTTTATTTATGCCGAGAAGATGTTATTACAAGCGATAAAAGCCAAACAATCATTTTCTGTCGTCATATTCGACGTAGATCATTTCAAACGAGTCAATGACAACTTTGGTCATGCTGGTGGTGATATCGCATTAAAAGAGCTTACCTCAACAGCCAATGAATACGTTAGAACTCATGATATTCTAGGTCGCATAGGTGGTGAGGAATTTTTACTGATTTTACCCGAAGCGTCTGCAACTCAGGCATATGAAATAGCTGAACGTATTAGACATGCTATCGAGCATAAAGTGATGACTATCCAAGGGCAGTCATTACAAATTACCGCAAGCTTTGGCATTGCCGAGTTAACGGAGCAACAAGATAGTTTTAATCAACTATTTAACAGTGCCGATATGGCTTTATATCAAGCAAAAGACCAAGGCAGAAACCAAGTGGTGATGGCAAACGAGGCATAGTCCATCAACTTTATTGGCTGAACTTCTCTCAACAAAAATCTGCTTAACCATGAATAGGCATCTTGATTACTTGATAGCCATTAGTGTATTTTAAATAAAATTCAGCATTATTGATTTGGCATAAAAAAAGAGCTTTAAAGCTCTTTTTATAAATTTAGCAAACTAACGTGTTAGTTAGCTTGCTGAATTAACTAATTAAAATGAAAAACGCACACCGATAGCACCGTCAACACTAAATTTAAATTTATCATCAAAGTTTGCTACTGGTTGTACTTGGCCGTATAAATCCCAACCTTTGGCAAAATACCAAGAAACTCCGACTGGCACACGTACACCATAGCCATGGTTCCAACCAGCCCAACCACCGCCAGCAAGATACCAAGATAATGGCGTTTCATTATTAAAATCACCGGTTTTCACTAAATAATCTACGGCGAAACCACTATCACCCAAAACGATGTTATAGCTATCTATCTGTGCAACAAGACTTAAGTCCATATCTAGCGCCACACCAACTTTAACATTAGCTTGAGCATAACTAGACAGTGATAATGCAAGTAATAAAACACTTACTAAAAACAATTTTTTCATTGGGATTCCTAAGATATCGAAGAGGTAGTGATTAAAATTGGCGCTATTGTAATCGTTCTTTAGTGCAAAACAAGGAAAAGCCGAGTACTTTTCGAATATGGCTTAGTTTACTTATAACTTGGTATTGTTACTAAAGTGCTACAGCTACTTGTTAACATCGATCACAGCCTTTACTATAAGAAACGATTTATAACCCTTAACTGCATAATTAGGCTGTCTATGTTTACACAAAAAACCAACAAAACAACAAAAAAAAACGCTAAAAAAGCGCTAACCCTTATCAGCATAGCCACTGCCAGTTTAAGTTTTACTAACACTGCTAGCGCGACTATTGTTGAAATTAAAACCTCACTAAGTGAACAACTGATTAAAGTTAACTTATTTGATAGTACTACACCTGCAACAGTAGCTAACTTCCTCAATTATATTGATAGTGGGCATTACACTAACTCGGTTGTCCATAGAGTTGCTACCGATTTTGTTGTTCAAGGCGGTGGTTATAAATTTACCGGTGAGTGGCCATTAACGCCACTAGTAGCAAGCGCGCCAGTGAAAAACGAGCCTATTTATTCTAATGTTAAAGGCACCATTGCCATGGCGAAAAAGGGCAGCAATGTTCATAGTGCTACTAACCAGTGGTTTTTTAACTTAAAAGATAATAGCGATAATTTAGACCGACAAAACGGTGGTTTTACCGTATTTGGTCAAGTTATTGAAGGTATGGATATAGTAGACAAAATAGCGCAACTAAAACTATGTAACGCTGGTGATTTAGAGGGTATCCCTATGGTCATGGCTGAAAGTCAACAATGTGGAGATATGAGCGCACCTGGCATGGAGAACTTTGTTGTTATTGAGTATGTAGGTATTTTTGATAACTCTGTGGTGACGGATGGTGATTTAATCCCATTAAAATCAAAAGAGCCTGATAGTGATGGTGATGGTGTGATAGACATATCTGATGCTTTCCCAAGCGACCCTGCTAAATATTTACCTGATGCTCAAGAAGATAACGGTGGTTCAATCACTTGGTTTGCTCTTGCCATGCTTACCTTGCTAACCATGAGAAAACGTCTCTTCTCTATGTAGGAGCAGGCTTTAGCCGCGAACATTAGTAAATATTCGGGCGTAAACATTCGATAAAACCTAGATTCCCGACAAGTGAACTCGGGAATGACGGTACAGAAGCCCATAT
>NZ_JABSOV010000005.1 GCF_013215345.1 Colwellia sp.
GGGCCTTTTTGCCAAAAGAGCTTTTTACAAACATAGGGGGGTTACGAGATAACTTTTCTTCTGCCAGCAAAATTTATGGTATTGATGGTCAAATCACTTCTTATGTAAATGACAAGGATGGCGATGGTATTATCGAAACAGGGGATACTGTCTGGATATTCTTTGGTTTACGTCGTGGAGGTGATTCATATTATGCTCTAGATATCAGTAGTCCAGACTCGCCAAAATTAATGTGGCATATTAAAGGTGGCAGTACTGACTTTGAGGAGTTAGGCCAAACGTGGTCGCAGCCTAAAGTTGGTTTTTCGAAACTCAATTTAAGAGGTAATGTTGCTAGTCCGGTACTTTTCTTTGGTGGTGGTTATGATACCAATAAAGATAGTGATAACGCAGGTACTAGCGATAGTAAAGGTCGATCTGTATACATGGTTGATGCTAAAACAGGTGAATTAAAGTGGAGCATGGCACCCAGCGGTGCAGACACTACTTTTGCCGGTACGGATAGTATTCCTTCAAGTATTGGCTTATTAGACAGTAATGGTAATGGCTTAGTTGATAGGTTATATACTGGAGATACTGGTGGTAATGTTTGGCGTGTTGATATGCCAGGTGATAACAAAGCCGATTTCTCAGTGTTTAAATTAGCTAGCCTAGGTGGGAGTACGAATTCCACAGATAGACGTTTCTTTTATGAACCTTCTATTGTAAGAACCTTTATTGCTGAAACTATTGAAACAGAAGTTGTTGATGAAGATGGTGTAACTACTACTATTACCGTACACCAAGAAAAACCGTATGATGCGGTATTAATTGGTAGTGGTGATAGGTCGAACCCATTAGGTACAGATACTGCGGATAGTTTCTTTATGATTAAAGATGAGCATATAAAAACACAAACATTTTCTGACACTAGCACACCTTCAACACCAACTGTAATTGGGAAATCTAATTTATTTGATTTTACCACTGATCGTTTTGCCGCGACAATGACTAGCCAAGCAAGAGAAACGTTAGAGCTAGAGGTAAGTGCACAATCTGGTTGGTTTATTGATTTCACTCAAACAGGTGAAAAGAGTACTTCAGCGGCTATAGTTATTAATGGTATTGCTTATTACACCTCATTCACACCGCCAGAGTTTTCGGCGGAGTTGGTTGATTGTAAACCGCCAACAGGCAAGGGCTGGTTATATGCAGTTGATTTAGCATTAGGCACAAAAAGATATAATTGGCTTTCAGAGAGCTCTGATAATCGAACAGATAGAATAGCACTAATAAGTGAGCAGTTCTTAGGGTCTCCGACATTAATTGTATTACCGGATGATCCTGATGACCCTAAATCAGAAGTTACAGGAAACCTCATTGTTGGCAGAAAAATTATCGGTGTAGACTTTGATTTGAAAACAATGCGTACTTATCTGTATGTTACAGAAGAGCAGTAAGTTAAAGCTACAAGTTTATTGTTTTGGAAAGCTGATCATAAATCAACAGAAAATAATCTATGCTTTTACTTAGTAGAATTATTTATCACCTTAACTATTATCGAGATTTTAGCGGTAGTAGCTTACCCGTCATACACAGATTTTGTTCTTGGCTTTAATAGCTTAGAAGCACAACAGGTAAATATATAAAGTTAGCTAATTTACAAGAACAAGTATTCGTTGATAGACGATTGTATGCCGAATATATGATGGATTAAACATGGACAAAATTATGAAACTCAGTCAAAAATTTATGTGATTTTAGTGTCGGCGTAAACAACTACCATTATCATAAATGAAAAATCAAGGAAATGATTCAGGCGGTGTTCGTTGTAAAATTGATTATGTAGGAACTTAAAATCCTGAAAAATGTTGGGAGAAATAATATGAGTGTTTTTACAAAAACTATTATGAAAATTATACCTTTAATGACTATGTTGGCGTGTAGCCTTGTTGTAGAAGCACAAGAGACCGTAAAAGAAGATAAAAAAATAGATGTAAAATGTTTCGTCGAGTTAGTCGGAGGTGAACAAATTATCAGCTTTTGGAATATACCTACAAGTAAAGTCTCAAGTTTGTCAAAATCAATCACAGGTCACAAAATTATGGTGCCTGGCTCAAAACAAAAAGTTAAAATTTACAAAACTCATGAATGTGTGTTATCAAATGATGATTTTACTGGCAGCAGAGCAAAAATAGTTGATAGTGAAACTGGACGCTAACTTATAGTTCGGCTTTAATCTTAGAGTTCAGTTTTAGCTCTAGCTATTCAATTAAGTTTTTATTTGCAATCTACTTCTATTCCGTTTCTGTCTTCTTCTATACCGTCGTGATCAGTATCTGAACTAGTATAGCTTCGACCTGAAAGAGAAACAGTAATACCTCTACCAGCTCCGCTTTGGGGGCAATAAATAAAACTAGCAGCCGTGGTTAATAAGCGGCCTGTTGGTGTGTAAATAACGCTTTGTTGAGTGTATTGCAGGTTATCGCCTGATTTTACCGCTTCTTTTATTTTAACTAACTCATCATTAGCGGCAAAGGCATTACTATTAGCTAATGTATTAACATCGTTGGTAAATACACTTATTACACCTTGCCAATTAGTTGTGCAAGCCCCAGCTGAAAGTGGGCAAACAGTCGTGTTTTTTCCGGTATTTATCGCCATGTTCCTAGCTGTTAATAAAAGTCTTTGCATTTCGCTTATTTCATTATCAACACGCATTCTTGTTAAAAATTCATTGAAACTGGGCAGGGCAATCATGCTTAAGATACCAGCGATCGCAATAGTGATCATCAGCTCAACTAAATTAAAACCTTTACTTTGCTTAGTGAGGTGTTTTATTTTGGCTGATTGGAGGGGAAATTGTTCCATGATTAATGACCTAACAGATACTGCGATAATACCTGTTATAGCATTTTCCACTGTATCAGGCTAGTTACGTTAGCTATGAAAACAATATTGCTTGCTATCGTCTTGATAGAATTTTTTAATTACATGTTATTTCTTTATTCATACGAGTTTCATCTTTTGAGTCGTTGTCAATATCACTAGTTACGTAAAGCCGCCCGGAGCGTGCGATGACAATGCCTCTAGATTTATCTTCATGACCAAGTGGACAATAACGAAAGGTACCATTACTTAAGCCCGTTAGATGCCCTGATGGTTGATAGGCAACCATAGTTCGCCCTTTGCCATAAATTAGTTGATCACCTAATTTAATGGCTGCTTTGGTCACGACTAGTCTTTCATTATTAGCTATTTCAAAGGTTTTATTATTATTGCTATCAATAAAAACACTCAGATCTTCATGCCAGTTAGTGGTGCATTGTCCACCTTCGGTTAGTGGACACATTATTACCTTTTCGCCACTATTTATTGCTGCGTTTCGAGTTGTGAGCAGTAAACGCTGTAACATAGATATTTCATTATCGACTCGAATCTGCACGACAAAGTCGTTCATGTTAGGTAAGGAAATTGCAGCTAATATTGAGGTGACTGCTAAGCTCGTCATCAATTCAAGTAGTGTGATTCCTTTTTGCCATTTATGAGAAAGAATAGATGGCGGCAGTTTTTGCTTATTGAATTTTGTAAAAGTGACATTAAACATAAAAGTCCATTTTTATTTATTGTCCGGATAAATAGTTATAGTTAATAAAAATGGATAATGCGATAAAATTAATTTTTCTGACTAGCTATGTATTATAAATAGTTGGTATTTTTTGTCTGTTATGTTGATTTTTTATGGGTGTAATAACTCTTTTTTCAAAAGTCCCGCAGCTTAATCATGAAAGTTAACAAATAGGCTATGACAGTTGACTTTAGACACATTGAAAAATTGAGTCTACGCTTTGGAGGGGCTTTAAAATTGTGTGCCGTTTTCTGTATTATTATTGAGCAACCAATGCAGCTTAGCTAATATTTATAATACTTTTCCCGAAAACTGACTACGGCTATATATCGTCGAGGTTAACGATATATAGCCGTATTAATGTGGTTACACTTTATAGCTCGCTACTGGGTACACTTGTTGGGCTGATATGTTCTATAGGGTAGCAGCCTAGCACTTTAATGAAATTCGTATGCGGAGTAATATCGTTAATGGCCTCTTGTAGAGCAAAAGTCTTTAAATTGGCTTCGACATCGATATAAAACATCTCTTCCCAAGGGCGTCCTTGAATAGGGCGAGACTCAAGTTTGCACATATTAATACCTTTATCTTTCAGCACTAATAAACACTCGACTAAAGCGCCGGCTTTTTGACCCGTTGAGAGTATAATAGCGGTTTTTGCTGGTATTTGTTCTGCCACTTCAATGGCTTTTCGAGCGACTAAAATAAAGCGAGAATGGTTTTCAGTTTGATTGGCTATAGATTGCTCTAACGCGTGTAATTGATATAGATGACCACCTTCTTCGCTACCTATAACAGCAGTGGTCTCATCTTGTAAATCAGCAACTCTTGCCATGGCATCAGCGGTACTATCACAATACTCAATACGAATGCCCGTTTGCTTATCTAGGAAGTTACTACATTGTGCAAAGGGCTGCCCGTGTGCGTATATAGTTTTAATTTTAGCTAAGCTTGTATTTACCGACGTTAGCAGACAATGCTCTATTGGCTGTGTTATTTCACCAACAATGAAGAGGTTGGTATGCTGTAGTAAATCATAAACTTCGTTAATACTACCAGAGCTAGTGTTTTCTATCGGCAGCATGCCGTAATCTACTTGCCCTGATTCTACTTGATTTAAGATGTCAGAAAAATTTTGGCAACCTGATTCAATGATTTTCTCAGCTCGACGTGAAAAATAGCGATGACTAGCAAGGTAGCTATATGAACCTTTATCACCTAAGAAAGCTACGCTTACTGTTGGCACTTGAATGTCAGGATTGGCTAATGTTTGCAAGTAAGCTTGTTGATTTAATACCGAGTCTTCAATAATGGTTTGAAATACACTGGTAACATAGTGAGCATCTAAACCTAAGGTTTTACCATGCTTAATTAAGCGTATTAACAGTTCTTGTTCGCGTTGTTGATCTCTAATAGGGCGTATTTGTTGAACCTTACTCTTGGCAACATTAAGTGTTAACGCTCGACGTTTGGCAAACAAGGCTAATAAATCTTGATCTAAAAGCGTTATCTCTTGTCGTATCTCATTTAAATCTAACTTCTCGCTCACTTGTTTACCTTTTTATTGTTGATTGACCGTTTGGTTTGAGTAGTTACTCTAGCTAGCTTAGCTAAATAGTGTCAACTGTTTCTTTAGACGTTTTTTGTTAATCAGTGCTATTTAGGGAATGCATTGAAATACAATAGCAAAGCTACATAGGGTGGCTATAGCCCATACTATTGATCTTAACAGGCTAATATTTAACAAATAGAAAATGTTATAAAGCACTCTTGCAATAACATGAACTACGGCCAACACTACTATAGTTTGCTGCATGTTGTTTGTTGCCAGCGCTAAAATGACAGCAGGGGCGAAAAGAATAACTGACTCAAAAGCATTTTGATGGGCTGCTAGGGCTCGCGCACCAAACCCTGTTAATTTACTTTGCTGCTCCCTTGGGTGATTGTTATTGTAGCCACCAAGTTTAGCCATAGCAAAAGCCACCGGGCCTTTTGCCAGCAGTGGTAAAAGTAGTGCTATAAATAAGCAAATAATTAAAATAGTCATGGTTTATCTCGTTATTGAATTTTATTCGTCATTGAATGTTATCTTGGTGCCCATTTAGTTAACTCGTCCGAAAAAATTAATAGCTAACTAAGGTCAACTTGTACTGTGTCTTTCCCGGTAAAAATGGCGAAGCAATACCTTGCTCCCAGTCACTGTGCCCAACGCCATAATAAGGACTCCATGGATGACCCGATTGGCTCGTCGGCATATGAAATATGCCGTCACTTTCATAACCTGGCGATACCACCATACGTTCTGAGGCGCCAAAGGCTTTGCCTTGTACTCTTGGCATATAACTATCACCCGCTAACGCTTTGCCTGGCATATCAAGCCAATAATTTAATAGAGGCAGGGCACTACTCAGCGGGTGCTTAATCGCCGAGCTATTTTGTTGACCCCAAGTCGCAGCACTTAGTGGTTGGCCTTTCGACATATCGGTAATGGTTAACGCGAGTGCCTGAGTAAATACCTCTTGCCAACTATGTGCTCCTAACATCATAAAGTTCTCAGGTTGTTCATTAATTAGTTGCCATAGCGGCGTTTCTATTTGGTGGCGGATGCTCTTGAAATTAAAAGCTTGTTCAATATTTTTTAAACTAGTATTTAATTCGAAGAAAACACTGTCTCTGAGGTTAATTCTAAAATTACGAACTAAGCGATAGCTAACCGAGTCAATGCTTGCTCTTAATTCATCTGAGCCGGTTAACAAGCTCTTTACTTGCGCAAAGTTACTATGTTGGGCAAGTACTTGTTCGGTTAATACTGTCTCTAGAATAAATTGCTGCCAGCGTTGCAAGAAAATGGCTTTATCATCTAAGCCGATGTTAAGTAGGGCTTGTTCGTCAAATTGTTCTTGGGCGAGTAAATTATCTCTAATTTGCTTTGAACGAGCACCCAGGGCATAACCACCATTGCCAAGTTTTGCATACATTTCACCGCCAACAACTCTGGAATTAGCCGTCCATAACCTTTGATTTTCTGGATTTAGAATATTAGGATATTGTGCCGGGGTTAAGTAACCTTGCCAGCTATTATCCCCTGAACTCCACGATTGAGGTGTTTCACCAATTGTGCCTTTCTTGTTGGGGATTGGCCCCATAATAGTCCAACCAATTGAACCGTCTTTATCCGCTACCAGTATATTTTGAGAAGGAATACCTGAGCGAGCAGCAATATTTAAAGCCTGCGCTACCGTTTTCGCTTGCTCTAATTGAATAGCCGTTAAGTTGACAGCTTCTTTATCATGGGCAACCCAGCGATAGGCAAGTGAATTTCCTTGATGGTCTTTACCAATAACAGGCCCCCAGATTGTTTCCTTTATGGTGATCTCTTGGCCTTTTTGACCTTTAATGGCGATTACTTGTTTATGAAAAGTAAAGTCTTGGTAGCCTGTAGGAGTTAAATATTGGCTGTCATCAGCATTACTGGTTAGCACAATCACATCACTATAGTCGCCGTAGCTGTTGGTAAAGCCCCAAGCAATATTTCCATTGCTACCAATAACCATATTCGGCGTGCCTGGCAGGGTAGCGCCAGTAACTTTAATTTGTTCAGTAACGGATTTTAAACCCTCAGTTTTAATATGTGGATATTCAAAAGAAGCACGAAACCAAGTATTAGGTACACGAATATCAAGGTGCATATCATTAGCTAATATGGCACTTCCTGTCGCGCTCAACGCTCCTGAAATGGCCCAGGAGTTAGAGCCAGGCAGGTGGTCGCCTTGGTATCTATTTTCAATATTGTTAACTAACTCTGTATTGTTAGTTAATCTTGTGTCATTGCTGCTATCGATGTTAACGCTTGATGCGGAAGGCCAAGCCCCTGTTGGCATAGGTGATGGAGGTAAATGACTACCGTCAATTGCGGCATCCCATATACTGCCTTTGGGATCTAAGAATGCGTAAACATCACCGGATAAAACAGCTTTCATCAAACCGAGTGTACGTTCGCGTTTACCGTCGTGGTATTGAAGATCTATATACATACTGAAAATAGTAAGGATTGAGTCCTCTTCACTCCATTGCACAGGCTCTTGCTGTAGCAGCAAGTATTCAAAAGGCGATGAGTTTAAATACTTCAATCCTTGGTTGACGCCTCTAGTATAGGCTTTAATTAGATCAAATTGCTCTTGCGGCAACTGAGCTACAATTGCTCTGGCGCGATCACGAAAGCGATGTTTACGGATTGATTTATCATAATCCAGTGCTATAGGGCCGAATAGGCTTGCCAATTCACCGGCTGAGTTTCGCCTTAACAGATCCATCTGAAAGAATCGTTCTTGTGCATGAACAAATCCTAGCGCCACAGAAATATCGGCTCTGTTTTTAGCTTTTATCGTGGCAATACCTTGTTTGTCTCGCTCAATTACTGCCGTCTTAGTTAAACCAAAAACGGTTTTTTTCCCGTCTAACAGTGGTAAGGCGCTATCAACTTTACTGTAAAGCCAAGTTAATGCCGTAGCTAACACTAATAAACTGATAAGTAAGAAGCCAGTGAGTATTTTTTTTATTTTGTTCATGGATAAGGCAAGCTATAAAAATTGATATAGCAGAGTAACTTAAAATGTCGCTTGGGAGTATTCTTAGTTACTTTTATTTAAGCGGAGGCAGTGGCAAGATAAATAACGAGAAAAGGAGTTGGGATAGAATATTTATGCATATTGTGCATGCAATTTAGGGCTATAAACTATAGCTTTTCTGGCTCTTACACTTTGCCTTTATCACTTTGCTTGTCGATGGTGACGCTAGCTGCTCGGCAGTATTTCCTTTAACAGGCGCGGTGAAATATGAAATAAATTGGTTTAGTTTGTCACTAAAGACCATAGCGCTATTAAAAAACTCATTAGATTTACTGACAACATTCATGGTTAACTGTGAGTTTTCTTCGGTGAATATCGCAGGGTTTGACAGAATTAAACCAGTAGAAAAATTATTACGGTATTGACTAGTTATTTTGCTATGTTTACTTTCTACTAGATTGATAATATTATAATTATTGTATGGATGGCTCAAAATATGGTTAACTTTTAAATACTGTATTTCAACTGAAGGCGTGGCGAGTGCAGGCGTAATATTGATTAATGTTACGAATGTGATCGTAAAGCTAACTAATAGTAATTTAATTGATTTCATTGCCTATATCCTTTTAGTTTTGTCCATATATTGGTTAAGTATTGTGCTGATTACGTCCTGGTCGCACTCTACCTCTGAGCTTTATCTATTATTTAACATTACTCAATTGTTACAAATGTTACTTTACTGGTTGTTTGATTATTAAGCTAGCAAGTTGAGATAAGTTGCTTCTTTCATACGGTAGATAACAAAAGCCGCTAAAAGAGTTGTTCTTTCGCAATGTTAGCCGTTATTTTACCCAAACATTCTTTTAAATAGAACTGTTACCGATGATAAATATTTCAAATTATTTGAAATAGTAACAATAAAATTTATTAGGCTACTTTAATCGCCCATACGTTTGCCAAAGGGAGGCTAAATAAAAACAACACTGGCGTTAAGGTTGAGGTAACCATAACGCCAGTGTTGTTAGTTTTTAAGTTTGTAAGCTGATGCTAACTTCATCTCTATCCTAGCTAGAACTTAGCTATGCCCTAACTATAATTAAGGTTAAGGCTCAGAGCTAACTTAGTTGACGTTTTTTTTCCAAACGATATTGATGCAGTAAAGGCTCGGTATAACCATTAGGCTGCTTAGCTCCTTTGAATATCAAAGCAGAAGCGGCTTTAAAAGCAATACTATGGCTAAAGTCATCGCTCATTGCTTGATAGCTAGTATCACTTGCATTTTGTTTATCAACAATACGGGCCATTTTCTCTAAACTTGCTTGTACCTGTTCAGTAGTACAAATGTTATGTGTCAGCCAATTAGCAATATGTTGACTGGAAATTCGTAAGGTTGCTCTATCTTCCATCAAACCGACATCATTTATATCGGGTACCTTAGAGCATCCGACACCGTCATCTATCCAACGTACTACATAACCTAAAATTCCTTGGCAATTATTGTCTAGCTCTGCAGTAATTTCAGCCACACTCCAGTTAGTATTTTCTGCAAGTGGAATGGTTAAAATATCGTCGATATTGGCGGCTTTACGCTGACTCAGCTGTTTTTGTAAAGCAAACACATTTACTTTATGATAATGCAGAGCATGTAGCGTTGCTGCGGTAGGTGAAGGTACCCATGCGGTATTCGCACCGGCCTCGACATGATTTATTTTAGTAGCCAACATGTTCGACATTTGATCTGGAATTGGCCACATACCTTTACCAATTTGCGCCTTTTGGCTAAAGCCGCAAGCAAGTCCGACATCAACATTGTTATCTTCATAGGCGCCAATCCACGGCGTTAGTTTTATATCCGCTTTCCTTGCCATCGCACCGGCCATCATAGAGGTATGAATTTCATCGCCGGTTCTGTCTAAAAAGCCGGTGTTGATAAATACCACGCGATCTTTGGCGGCATAAATACAATTCTTTAAATTGACACTGGTTCGTCTTTCTTCATCCATAATGCCCATTTTTATGGTATTGCTTGGTAATGACAAAGCCTTTTCCACTCGAGAGAATAAGGTATCAGCAAAAGCCACTTCCTCAGGACCGTGCATTTTTGGCTTAACAATGTAAATTGAACCCTCACTACTGTTACAGTATTCGCCATTACCTTTTAAGTCATGCAAGGCCACCAAAGATGTGATCATTGCATCGAGTATGCCTTCGGGTATTTCATTACCCTGGCTATCGATAATGGCATTATTTGTCATTAAATGGCCGACATTACGAACGAACATTAAACTGCGACCTTTCAGGGTCACGGTATCGCCGTTTAGTGTTTGCACGCTAAAATCATCGTTCATGGTACGAGTGATGCTTTGACCATTTTTGTTTAGCTTGGCAGTTAACTTACCTGTCATTAAACCTAACCAATTACGATAAGCTAATACTTTATCTTCACCATCTACAGCAGCGACTGAATCTTCACAATCCATAATGGTTGTTAAAGCCGACTCAAGCACTATGTCACTTAAGCCCGTAGCATCTTGTTGACCAATAACACTCTTGTCATTAAACAATAAACTAAGATGTAAGCCGTTATGAATAAACATCAATGACTCTGGCTTATTAATACTGCCAGTAAAGCCAATAAAAGCTGACGGTGTTTTTAAGGCGGTTTGTTGACCGTCAGTTAAAGTAACCATCAATTGTTGCTCGGTTAAATGGTAACTAACGGCTTGAGTATGGCTGCCAGAAACAAGTGGCAGCGCTTGATCTAAATGCTCTTTGGCAAAAGTGACCACCTTTTTACCACGTATTGGATTATAAGCTTTACTTGCCTCGGCGCCATCCTCATAACTGATGGCATCACTGCCATAAAGTGCATCATATAGACTACCCCAACGTGCGTTTACTGCGTTTAATGCAAAGCGAGCATTCATTATTGGCACAACAAGTTGCGGCCCTGCCATCAGAGCTAGCTCATTATCAACATTAGAGGTGTGGATACTAAAGTCATCTACAGAGGGAACAAGGTAATTAATATCCGCTAAAAATTGCTTATAGTGTGAAAAGTTAAGCGGCTTATTGTCTTGGTGGTAATTATCTATGCTTGCTTGCAAAACATCACGCTTTACTAACAGTTGTTGATTTTCGGGACTTAAGTCATTAATTATTTTTGAAAACTGCTGCCAAAAGTGACTTGAACTAATGGCGGTGCCAGGCAATGCTTCATATTCAATAAAATCAAAAAGACATTGGCTTACGGTTAAATTTTCTATGGTTACTGTCGATGGCATTATTACTTGGCCTTATTTCAAAAACTTGCTGTTAAAAGTATTAGGGGCTGTTGAACTTCCTAGATTTTTTTTGCAGCGAATTGTTGGGTATTTATACAAGGCAGAGCCTTTGTAATGTGGTTATTCCACATAAAAAGGCGATAACGCCGTATAAATGCGCAACAAACGCTGTCCGAAGGATTCGGCTAAAAGCGCTTTCTTCATTGTTGAGTAATATTTGCGTAGAATGACTAGGCTACACACTACTCGCCGCGAATAAAACGCTTTTAGCTCGAACAAAATTTAACCGCGAAAGATCAACAGCCCCTAAGAATGTTGCTATGAAAGTTTCTATTTCAAAAGGTCATTTTAGGATGATAACCTTGAAACAGAGCGGTAAATAAATCTTAATGATAATCCTAGGGCTTATTATCACTGCTGGCAATAGTACCTCCAGGCCCTAAAGCGATATATATTAAGGTTGTTTCTATTTTGATGGTTGTTAAGTTGTTGTTAAATAAGGTTAACTTTATATTGTTAACCTAGCTTAGCTACATTGAATGAGATTATTGTACTTCATGATAAACACCATTCATATTATGAATGGTGATGTTTTTACTTACTTACAGTGACTAATATCAACAACGTTTAGCTAAATAATTGCTGTAATAGCGGTATTAGCCAAGGGCTGATTAGTGCAGTGAGTAATGCGGATAAAATCAATGCAACTGAGCTATATGCACCATGCTCAGCACTCACTCTAACTAACACAGCGGTACCAATAGCATGGCTAGCACTGCCTATTGCTAATCCTTGAGCTTTTGCTGAGTTAACGCCAATAAAGCTCAGCCATGCAGGCCCGAGTAAACCGCCAAATAACCCGGCTATCAATATGGCAAAAGTAGTGATTGAGCTATCTCCGGACAATTGCTCAGTTAAAGTAATACCAATAGGGGTAGTAACAGATTTAAGCGATAAAGCTATGGCTATCTCAGGTGCTTTAATAAATATCATTGCCATAATAAAGCTCACTGTTATCACCACAATAATACCTAAGGTTAAAATAGACATAATTTCTCGCCAATGAAACTTTATCTGTCTAAGTTGTTGATAAAGGGGGAAGCCTAGGGCAACAATTGCGGGCTCTAACATAAGGTTAAGTACGTAAGTCGCTTGGCTATATTGTTGATAGTTAATATCAAAAAAAAGCAGTAGAGGCACCAATAAAGCGATGGTTATCAGCATAGGGTTTAACCAAATGGTTTGCCATTTTTGTTGCTGACTGGCTGCTAATTGATAGCTTGCCACCGTAATTAATATGATGGTTATACTTGCCAGAACTGGGTAGTCAATAAGTAAGCGAGTAAGCATTATTTTTGACTCATGGATGAATTGTCATCATTAGGTACTTGCTTAGTTAGCAAGCGTTCACTGAGGTAACCGATAACCGTCAATAAGATAAAGGTCGAGCTGAAAATAATAGCAATCAATGCTACACCGTGTTCTTGTATTAATTGAAAGTGATTAATTACCCCTACGCCTGCTGGGACAAAACAAACCCCCATATGCCTAACTAACCACTGATTGGTCGCGGTAACTTTTTTAGCACTAAACCAGTTTAGCTGTAAAAAGAGGGCATAAATAACCATGCCGTATAAGCTTGCCGGCAAACCTGCCAATAAATGGTGAGCAAGTTTTCCGAGCAATAAACTAATACTGATGGCAAAAAGGGTATAAAGCACATTTTTCATGGAATATTATTGATTCTCTTGGCATTCTTGTGCGGCAGCAATAACCAATTGTCTAAACCAAATATGGCTGGCGTCGTGATGCAATAAGGGACTCCAGATCATTTTTAACTCTATTTCCGGGATGTCAAAGGGCGGTTTTATAATAGTATAGTTACTGTCATTTTTATGTAACATCGCCGCTTTTGTTGGTAAAGTGGCAATTAAGTTATCTTCATAAGCCAATTGCATGGCAACATGGTAGTTACGGGTAAACACCTTAATGTCACGTTTCTTACCTAAGCGGGCCAGTGCTTCATCAACCCAGCCGAGTTTTTGTACATCTTTAGGGTCCATACCCACGCCGACACCAAAACCTGTTTTTGACACCCAGACGTGTTTAGCACCCAGGTAAGAATTTAAATTAAATTTACTGACTAATGGGCTGTCAGCATTTAATAAACAAGAAAAAGAGTCACGCCAAATCGCTTTTTGGTGGAAAGATTGTGGCAACTCATCAAAACGATTAATCGCCATATCAATTTTACCAGCCTCTACATCATGAAAGGTGACATCACTTGGCGTCATAATGTCTAAGGTGATATTAGGTGCTACTTCATTTAAAGCCCTTAGTAGTTTAGGGATCAACGTTGAAGCGGCATAATCACTGGCCATTATCCTAAAAACTCGCTGACTTTTTAATTCGTTAAATTCTTCTTCACCTTGCAAGGCTTCTTCTAACTCAAGCAATATTTTACGAATGCTTGGTCCTAAAGCGCGAGCACGCTCTGTCGGTACCATGCCATCAGAAGTACGCACTAAAATAGGGTCGTTAAATAACGTTCTTAGTCGTTTTAAGCCATTACTCATTGCAGGTTGAGTAATGTTAAGTTGGCTTGCGGCCCGAGTAACATTCTTCTCTCGCAATAATACGTCTAAATAAATAAGTAAATTCAAATCAATTTTAGAAATATTCATGTCGTTGATGGCTCTCTCAATAAATATAAGTCAGGTAGATATAAGCTATAAACAGGGCTAATTCAATGAGTTTTTGTGATTTAAGTGATAAAAACTGGTCGATAAGTGTCATAAATACGCTTGAGTATTCACATTGTGAATACCGGTCATTGTAATTATATATTTCAAAAATACCCTAAGCATGAGTTATTGTTTTTGTAGTCCGGCATGAAAGCTTACTTTTTGACATTCATTTCTAGGTATTGAACCTAAGTAATGAAACATTAGGGTGAGAGGTTAACAACCAATGCTAATAATTATTTATAACGATAACTTTATCTACAACAAGACTCTTGGAGAATGATATGTCTAACTATCAAAGTGCAATAGAAGCGGTTAAAGCAATTAAAGAACAAGCAGGTAGCTCTTGGGATGCTATTAACCCTGAGTCTATTGCTCGTATGCGAGCACAAAATAAATTTAAAACAGGCTTAGATATCGCTCAGTACACAGCAGATATTATGCGTAGAGATATGGATGCTTATGATGCTGATAGCTCTAAGTACACCCAATCTCTTGGTTGTTGGCATGGTTTTGTTGGTCAACAAAAAATGATTTCTATCAAGAAGCATTTTGATGGTAAAACAGACCGTCGTTATTTATACCTTTCAGGTTGGATGGTTGCGGCACTGCGCAGCGAATTTGGTCCTCTTCCTGATCAATCAATGCATGAAAAAACATCTGTCGCGTCTTTAGTTGCAGAGCTTTATACTTTCTTGCGTCAAGCTGATGCACGTGAATTAGGCGGTTTATTCCGCGAATTAGATAAAGCAAACGATGATGATAAAGCAGCTATCCAAGATAAAATAGATAATCACGTTACTCACGTTGTGCCAATTATTGCTGATATTGATGCCGGCTTTGGTAACGCTGAAGCGACTTACCTAATGGCTAAACAAATGATTGAGGCGGGTGCTTGTGCGCTGCAAATTGAAAACCAAGTTGCTGATGAAAAGCAATGTGGTCATCAAGACGGTAAAGTAACTGTACCTCACGCAGATTTTCATTCTAAGATTCGCGCATTACGTCATGCATTCTTAGAGCTAGGTATCGACAACGGTATTATCGTTTCACGTACAGATTCTGAAGGTGCAGGCCTTACTAAAGAAATTGCAGTGGTTAAAGAGCCAGGCGATCAAGGCGACATTTATAACTCTTTCCTAGACGTTGAAGAGATTGATGTAGCTGATATGGCTGAAGGCGATGTATGTTTTAATCGTGACGGTAAGTTAGTTCGTCCTAAGCGTTTACCTTCTGGTTTATACCAATTCCGCCAAGGCACCGGTGAAGAGCGTTGTGTATTTGACAGTATTGAAGCCATTAAAGCTGGCGCAGATTTACTTTGGATTGAAACGGCGACACCAAACGTTGCTGATATCACTGCTATGATGAACGAAGTACGTAAAGAAATCCCTAATGCTAAGCTGGTTTACAACAACAGCCCATCATTTAACTGGACGCTAAACTTCCGTCAACAGGCATTTGACGCCATGGAACAAGCGGGTGAAGATACATCTGCTTATGTTCGCGCAGATTTAATGAATGTTGATTATGATGATACTGAATTAGCGACCGCTGCAGATGACAAAATTCGTAGCTTCCAAGCGGATACTGCGCGTGAAGCAGGTATTTTCCATCACTTAATCACATTGCCTACGTACCACACCACTGCATTGTCTGTTGATAACTTGGCAAAAGAGTACTTTGGTGATGCGGCTATGCTGGGTTATGTTGAAGGTGTACAACGTAAAGAAATTCGTCAAGGCATCGCCTGTGTTAAACATCAAAACATGTCAGGCTCTGACATGGGTGATGATCACAAAGAATACTTTGCTGGTGAAAATGCCCTTAAAGCCGGTGGCGAGAAAAATACCTCTAACCAGTTTTAATACCAATTAGGTAAGTAATTTATCGCTAGTTAGTTAGCTAGTGAACGAATAAAAAAACCAGCCTTTATGGCTGGTTTTTGTTTTATACCAGTTTCATTAAGTTTGGCTTTTGTTGTACATAGGGAAAATACTTCAGGGCAAGGCGCTCGATTGAGCAATAGCTGGCGTGTGTGATTGAGAGCAACGCTGACATGGCGTATTTTATCCAGCACAAGTGAGTAATAATTTAATGACTTGGTATTCGTCTCTGCAAAAATTAAGTTTATTGAGGCACAAAAAAGGCTGCCTATTAAAGTTAATAGACAGCCTTTGCTAATATTTTGTAATGCTTTGTCGTGCTTTCTGAGATTAAGCGCGTAAAAAGCAGTTATCGCTAACTTAGTAATTTATCGATTTTAGCTTAGAAGCTATAAACTAAAGTTACTGAAGTCTCAGTGTTCATTTTTTCAAAGCCTTCTTCTACTTGAGTATCGTAATCAACACGAAAAGCGAATTTAAATTGTAATGAATCAATTAACTTAGTTGTTAGTGATGTTTCTGATTTATAAACACTGTTTTTATCAGATTCAAAGGCTTGCTTAGCAACAAAGTATTGTTTGAACTCAACAAATTCATTGATTTGCTTAGTATATAAAGCTTGTGCTTGTACTATTGCCGCTGTTTCACCTTTTTCAATAATAGCAGCATCATTTTCTGTTGCCGGCATAGCGCGAATTACGTCGTACTTTACACCTGGACCAATATCAGCGAAAAATGAACTGGTTTCAGTTTCCCACCAGTGACGACCCCAACCAAATGAAGCGGAAGTTTGGTAAGCGAAGCTGCTGAACTTATCTTGTTGATAATAAGCGCTGCCGTAAAGATAGTTTTTACCACCTTCTTCTAACGAGTAGTTAGTCTGACCTAGGATATCCCATTTATTATCTGTGCTTTCAAATTCATCTTCTGTTTCAAGTTTTTTAGCCAGGGCATTAAAAGTTAATAAGTTTAACCATCGTCCTTCTTCATGTTTAATATTTATGCCGGCTTTGATATCACCGCTTTTAGTGTTACCCGTTTTAAATAAAAAACCTAACTCGGCCGAAATAGTTAACGTTGATTTTTCTTCATCAACAGCTTCTTCTGCCAAGGCATATTGGCCGGTAAAAGGTAATAAAAGCAGTGCGGCAGTAGCCATTTTAGTTTTCATGTTCATCCTTAAAAAATGATAATTGATCGATTAAAATGTAGAGGGTATTAAAATTGCCGCGATCCTATCAAATTTTTGCAAAACAGCCAACTTGTAAGCTTATGTAAATGAAAAAATCTTAATAAATTAAGCTTATTTTTATAAACTGGTAAATTAAACAATATATATCATTCTGTTAATTTATTTAACGCTTGTTCTCTAGATGCCTTGAACAGGCTAACCAGGATTAATCATGACACTAATCCCGACAAAACTTCTCATGTAGTACCACTAACAAGTCGGCAATTTTCGGGTTGGCAATACGATATAAAATAGTTTGCGACTCACGCCTTGTGGTCACTATGTTACTTTCTCTGAGTTTGGCAAGGTGTTGAGATAGTGCTGACTGTGAAAGGTCGATACGCTGGTTTAAATCACCGACAGTAAGTTCACTTTCGCTTAAACAGCAAAGGATCATTAACCGGTAAGGATTGGATAGTTGTTTCAAAATACCAGCAACTTCTTGGGCATTTTCAAGCAGTTTTTCTTGTTCACTGTTCATCAGGTTTCCATTGTTATTGGCTCTGTAGCAAGAGTTTTACTTTATACTTGCTTTCTATATTAGTAAAGGCTAATGTGTTGTTTTTAATATTAGTAAATGCTAATGTTTGTATTGGCATTAAGCTCAAAGCTTAAAGCTTGGGTTAAGGTTCAAGCCAACTTAATTTATTAAAGGCTAACCGCAATTTATACCCGTTCCACCTGAAAATGCAGGATTCAGCTGGAATTAAAAACGCCTTAGGCAAGTCATATCTCTACGTTGCATTTCTTATTAAGGGAATAACCATTAATAAAAAATGCGCCTTGATTATGAATTGCTCAGTCTTCCTGAAACAAGCATCTTCAAGTGGAACGGGTATTACATCTATAAATCAACAGGAAGCACTATGACTATAAACGAAGCTCTAAGATTAACTGCGGGTATTTTTGTCTTACTATCTCTTTATTTAGTCGTTAATTACAGCCAAGACTGGCTTTGGTTTACTGCTTTTATAGCAACTAATTTAATACTGTCATCTTTCACTAAGCTCTGCTTTATGATGTCTGTATTTAGAAAGCTTGGCTTTAAAGATGACTAATCCGTTTGGTATATATTAGCTTTAATCAGTTTTACCAAACACTCAAAGGGGAATTAAAATGTTAAAAACAATACCGGAAGTAATCGCAGAAGCACGAGCATCATTAACTGTTATTAGTGCAGAGCAAGCGGTCGTGCTGGTTAAGAAAGAGCAGGGTGTGATAATTGATGTCCGTGAGCCCAGTGAATATGCTGAAAAATCAGCTCAAGGCACCATCAATATTCCTCGAGGCTTAGTTGAAATGAAAATGTTACAACTTTACCCCAATGAAACACAGCCAATATTTTTACATTGTGCCACAGGTGCTAGGGCTATTCTTTCTGCCGAGCAATTAAAGCGGGTAGGCTATGTCAATGTCTCTGTAATTAGCTCAAGTCTTGATGATATTTGTCGTGCATTTACTTAACTAACAAATGTTGGATACTTGCTATTAGTTCGTTGGAATTAAAAACTTTATAAAATAGGAGTAAAGTATGGCAACCACAGTTGTTATCGATTATTACAGTGATGTTTTATGTGTATGGGCATGGATTGCCCAGCGTAGAATAGATGAATTGAATGAAAAGCTAAGCAATAAAATCGAAATACGTTACCACTACCTTGATGTTTTTGGCGATGCAGCTAATAAAATACCCAAGCAATGGGCTGAGCGTGGAGGCTATGCCGGTTTTGCTAAGCATGTTGTTGACTCCGCTGCGCCTTATCCTGATGCACAGATAAATCCAAATATCTGGCATAAAGTTCGTCCGACTACCTCGGCTAATGCGCATCTAGTGCTTAAAGCCATTGAGCTGAGTTATGGCAAAGATAAAAGTATTGAATTGGCGTTATTCATCCGCCAAGCCTTTTATATTGATGGCCAAGATATTTCGCAATTACCCCTGTTGTTCTTATTACTGGAGAGAGCGGGTATTGCGCTTGAGCCTGTCAATAAAGCGCTAAATGATGGTAGCGCCATGGCTTTATTAATGGCCGACTACCAACAAGCCAGGGCTTTATCATTAAAAGGTAGTCCATCTTATATTATCGATAACGGTAGGCAGGTACTTTATGGCAATGTTGGTTATCGAGTGTTGTTGACAAATATTGAAGAGCATTTAAAACAGCCTGCGGCTGAAGCAAGCTGGTGTTAAGTATTGAGTCTTAGGTGTTTTACAAACAGAAGTGAGTAATACTAGAGGCTAGCAGCCAATGCGCTGATTGACTGCTAAGTGATAGCTCTAATTAATAGTTCTAAGTTCTAACTCTTAGTCATTGTTCATTGCGGTAAATATTACAGCCAGCTTGGCGTAATATCTTGTTTGATAATATCTTCATAACTAGGACGCTTTCTTATTACCGCAAACTCACTGCCTTTCACCATCACTTCTGGCGCTAATAAACGGGTATTGTAGCTTGATGACATTACTGCGCCATAGGCACCACTGCTCATAATTGCGATTAAATCACCGGCATCGGATTCATGTACTTGCCTCGCTTTGGCAAAGGTATCACCCGTTTCACAAACAGGGCCAACGACATCATAGGTTTTTAACTCACGTTCACCTTTATTGACGGCAATAATTTGATGATATGCATCATACATACTGGGTCTGATCAAATCATTCATACCAGCATCTAGCATTAAAAATTGACGCTCTTCACCATTTTTTACAAACGCGACACTGGATACCAAAATACCGGCATTACCTAAAAGTGAACGGCCGGGCTCAAGAATTATTTTACAGTTAAGGTGGCCAAGTTGGGCTTTGACCATCTCGGCATAAGTCTGTTTGCTAGGAATAACTTCATCAAGGTAGGTAATACCTAAACCACCACCGACATCCACCACGCTAATGTCATGACCATCTGACCTAAGCTCAGTAACAAGTTCCGCAATACGTTGGTAGGCTTCTGCAAAAGGAGCCAAGCTAGTTAATTGTGAACCAATATGTACATCTACACCTTGAATTTTTATGCCAGGTAACGCTGCCGCTTGATTATAAGCAATACGCGCTTTTGAAATAGGCACGCCAAACTTATTTTCCGCTTTTCCTGTTGAAATCTTTGCGTGGGTTTGCGCACAAACATCAGGGTTAATACGAAAAGCAATCGCCGCAGTGGTGTTAAGTGACGTGGCTACTTTCGATATTAATTCTAATTCTGGCTCAGATTCGACATTGAATTGCAGAATACCTAAAGATAAGGCGTAGTGAATTTCTTCTTGGCTTTTAGCAACACCGGAATAAACAATTTTATTGGCTGGAATGCCTGCTGCAATAGCACGGCGAATCTCACCCATAGATACTACATCCGCACCAGAGCCTAATTTAGCTAAGGTAGCAAGTACCGCTTGGTTACTGTTTGCTTTTACCGCAAAACAAACCAGAGCATCTTGAGCGCTAAAAGCATTTTTATACTCTTGGTAACTTGTCTCGATGGCTGTACTTGAATAGCAATAAAAAGGAGTTTTTACCTGTTTGGCAATATCGCTAATAGCAATATCGTCAACATACATTTCATTATTTTTGTGCGGGAAGTAGCTAACTGGTGTCATAGAGTAATCATTGGGTATTGAGCAAAGATAATGTAACTCAATTTATGCTAACTGGTCACACTATTCAAGGGGGGAAGTGTAATAATACCAAGTCCATTAAATTAGTTCCCACTCAGAGCTTGTCAGCGTTTTGAGAACAAATAGAATTTTTGTGTATATAGTCACTCTATATCAAAGAAATTGTGTGCGGTTATCTAATCGCTGGNAAACTCCTGAAGGGCGAGTTTAAAAGGCTTACAGCCTGCGTTATTGATTTTGACAAGGGAATAACCATTCTCTTCAATCAATGCCTTGCCTCTAAGCCTTTTCAATCTCGCCGAGTGGGAAAAAACTTATTGGAATTAGTATAAGGTAAGGTAAAAAGTTATAGCTCATAACGTGAATCGACTGGAGTAGGTTTTACTCAAATATATTTTACCGATTCAATAGAAGACGTTAATGGCTACTTGGGGGGGAATTGTTATAGCTACTATCATTTGTATGGGGGCTTAAGTTATCACTTGAGTTGGTCGTTGAAGTTAAAGCTAAGTAAAGCGAATTCAGGTGAGTTAAAGCTGCTTTATTTACTAAAGCAGCTTAATAATTACCAAGTTTTAGCTTAGTTGAGCAAGGGCTGACTGTAATTCATCAAGTAGTGCCGGGTTGGTAATTACTTGTTTTTCGCTATCGAAATTATCAAAGAAGTTTGGGATTGATAAACTCGCTTTTACATCAGCGGCAAAATAAGGGGCTGAACCCGTTGCTGCGGTTAATACCGTTTTAGCGCCGCCAGGACCTGGTGAAGTTGCCAGTAAAACCATAGGTTTATTTTGAAACAACTTCATATCGATGCGAGAAGTCCAGTCAAATAAGTTTTTATAAGCGGCGGTATAAGAGCCGTTATGCTCAGCAAATGAAATGATAATGGCATCCGCTTGGCCTAGTTTAGCGAAAAATGCTTTAGCGGCATCAGGCTGACCTAATTCGTCTTCTCTGTCTTGACTGAATAAAGGCATTTCATAATCATTAATGTCTAAAATTTCTACCGAGGCACCGGGTACTAATGAGGCTGCGTAAGTGGCAAGTTGTTTATTGATTGATTTTGAGCTGCTGCTGGCGGCGAAGGCTAATAATTTCATAATGGTGCGTCCTTTAACTGTTTATAATGTTTAATTAAATGCTTCATTCACTGGTAAATAGGTGACTAAACACTTTGGCTTAAACTCAAGATGTAAGTAGTATATAACTATAACCGAACGTAATTAATACCCTTAAATGAGAAAGACTATTTCCATATGACTCATAATGACGACTCAAAGCTATTCGATGGCATGGTTATCTTTACCAAAGTGATAGAGTGTGGCAGTTTTTCTGGCGCAGCGATAGCAACAGGTCATTCAAATTCCTACATCAGTAAAACCCTTAATAAACTTGAAGCACGTGTGGGTGTTCGTTTGTTAAACCGAACTACCCGCTCTATTAGTTTAACCCCCGAAGGGCAAGTGTATTATGAGCAATGTCAGCAGCTAGTCTTCGATGCTCATGATGCAGTATCGCTATTAAAACAAAGCCATATTGAGCCTAAAGGTGTGCTTAAGGTGAGTTGTCCGACTTCGTTAGCAGAAAATCATTTGCAAGGCGTGGTGTCAGAGTTTATGCATCAGTACCCGGAAGTAAACCTGGTGTTAGACTTAAATGATCGGCATGTCGACTTAGTGCAAGATGGCTTTGACTTAGTCATTAGAGCAACAGAGCAGTTGGCGGAGTCTAGTTTAGTTTGCCGAAAAATATATAGCTGTAAAGGCTATACCGTAGCATCACATGATTATCTTAAACGCTTTGGCAGACCTAAAACTATCGAGCAACTTAAGTCACACCAGTGCATTTGTTACAGTAATGCCAAGCAAGCCAATAAGTGGATCTATAGCCAAAGCAATGGCACTGAAAGCCAAGTTGAAGTAAAGGCCAAATTATTATGCAATAGCGCTAGTATGGAGTTGGCCATGGTACTTGCTGGCCATGGAATTTGTCGTTTACCTGAATTTGTTATGGAGCAAGCCCTCAAAGAAGAGAAATTAGCGATACTGTTCAGTGACTATCTCTCACCAATTATTGATGTTTATGCTATTTATCCCAGTAGAAAACATTTATCACCTAAAGTGCGCTGCTTTATTGATTTACTCGTTGAAAAAATGCCTAAGGTTTCGCTTTAGCGATGTTATGTAACGAGGGCAGCGCTGTTTCTAAATGTTTTTCTTAGCTATATTCAACAGAAGATTTCATACATTGTTTCAGTAAAGTGCAAAACTCATTAAGCTCGCGGTCCATGGCCGTTTCGGGTATAAATAAATGATAGCCCAAGGCTTGATGTAACACTGAACTGTGATGAAGGAATGCTGCTAAGGGCCCGGTGATTGATTCACCTGAAGGTAATTCAAATGCTTCGAAGCTTAATTGACTTTGCTCAAGGGTAAGATACTTCAGCTTAATAGCTAGGGCTAACAGAGGCCTTTGTTCATGGATTAGTCGATTAGCTAAACGCGGGGAAATCTGCTTGGCCAGTATCGATAGCTGTATTAAGCGAATGCCAATAAAAGGAAGTTGTATTTGCTCAAACCCTAAGGTTTCATTCATTAAAGAAATTCGCTTGATTTGCAGCCAATCAACTTGCCAGTGACCACAACTGTGCTGGTATATTATTCCTTTAGGGTTAAGGCTTAAGCTATATTTCGGTTGTAGATATTTAGCTAAACCCGTTATAAATATCACTAGTTCAGACAAGTAAATAAAGGTTAGCACTAACTGAAATTGTCGCCAATAACTCAGACTAAAGACTAAGGTCGTAATAAATAGTATGAGTGCAGTAAGCATTAAAAAAAGCGCGTGGTGATTACTCTGCGCTTTAATGTTTATAACAGGTAACTTACTTGCCATGAGTTCACACCTCACATATATATATCACCTAGGAGGACTTAATCTGAGTTAACCTTTTTAAAATTAACTACAGGTCTTTTTAATTGCTTTAGTGAGTTTTTTCTTATTTGTCTTTAGTTGCTCTTCATTTTGAAAGCTAGGTTCACCTTCGGGTGACATCATGTAAAAACGGCCGCCTTGATTAATGAGGGCAAGTTCGCTTTTCATTTGATTACAATAGGCTTTATTTTTGTATGCTAATTTAGCCTCTTTTTGAGCTCGCTCAGCTTTTGCTTGTTTAGTTTTATTATAGTCTTGTTGCCACTGACTATTTATGGTGACAGGGTTGGCAATATTATTATTTTTTTTGGGCGTTATTATGGTGACGTTTTCATTAGAAATAGGTTTATCGCTAAAGTGAACTTTACCGTTTTTATCGGTCCAGGTATAAATTTCAGCGGATAAGTTAAATGATAAAGTGCTGGCTGCCAATAATAAAATTGTGCCTAATAGTCTTTGCATATTGATAAAATTCCTTTTAATTATATTTAAAGCGTCTTAAAACAGTCTTAAACAACCTTTAAATAAGTATGCTTGGTAGCTAGTGATAGCAGTGAGTTTGCCATCAAACTAAACCATAACATAGCTGCATGCTAATATAGGAGCTTGCAGTAAATAATTTTATCACTAACATAAAGTTAAACAAGGAAGGTTAATAATGAAAAGCTTATTGGTATTATTACTAATTAGTGTTTGTTTTAATGTATGCCAAGCGGGGCAAATGTATAAATACAAAGATGCTAATGGCAACTGGGTTTTTAGTGATAAACCACCGCAATCTGAACAAAGCTTCGAAACGCTAAAATACAGCCAAGCCAAAAACCCAAGCAGTAAAATTAAGCTCTATTATGTTAAGAATAGTGAAGGCTTTACCCTATATGGCAAAAATTCTTTTTATACGGCCGTTGAAATAGGCTTTACCTCAGCAATAACTAAAAAACAGTTTCGAAAAGTGATCCCCGCACGAGATAGCATTGCTTTATTTCACAGTGATAAAAAAGTTGGCAATATAAATTATCGCTGGGCTTTGGGCGACCCTAGTAGTGTTGCCGATAATTCCCCATACCATGCACCTTTTTCTTCACCTAAGGGGCACACAATTAGCCAAGCCTTTAATGGTAAATTTTCCCATACCAATGACTACAATAAATATGCGGTAGATATCGCCATGGATGTGGGTACTTACCTAACTGCAGTGCGAGCAGGGACAGTGGTTTGGGTTAAAGATGATTATCATATGAGTGGCACGACAAACTATTTCTTAGATAAAGCCAATGGTATTAAAGTGCTGCATGATGACGGAACTTTTGCATCATACGCACATATATTGATGGACACGGCAATGGTAAAAGAGGGGGATAAAGTAGTCCTTGGTGACAAGTTAGCTCGCTCAGGCTCGTCAGGATTTTCCACCGGACCTCATTTACATTTTTCTATTATTAAAAATGTGGGGCTAAAAAATATCGCCATTCCTTTTACCTTTGTTGATAATAATGGCATGGCATTTACCCCCAAAAGAGCAATGATTATGGTAGGAACCAGTAAGCCTTAACTTGGTGCTCAGGCTCACTTTGTTTCATTTGTATTTAGTTTATCAGTGCTTTAATCTATTAAGTGCTAGCGCTTTGCCATTACTCACCATATTGCTGCTCAAAATAGCTTTCAATAATTAAGCGGGCAGACTCAGCATCAATATTATCTTTTTTGAGGTTCTTAAAGCCGCCACGGGCAAATAATTGCTCTTTGGCATCCGCGGTAGTTAAGCGCTCATCTTGAAACTCTACTTTAATACCAAAACGGCCATGCAGACGGTTACCAAATTTCTTGGCATCTAGGGTAAGTTGCTGCTCACTACCATCCATATTAAGGGGTAAGCCAACTACAATAAAATCTGGTTGCCATTCAGTCAGGTATTTAGCTAAATTGTCCCAATGCGGAATACCATCGGTCGCTTTAACAGAGCCAAGTGGTGTGGCACTACCGGTCATTTCTTGGCCTACGGCAACACCAATATATTTCTTACCAAAATCGAAGCCGATAACGGTACGTTGGCCAATAGGCGATTTAGTTTTACTAGACATTTTTTTCCTTGAGTGCAATGAAGTCTTCACTTAATGCTATTTAGTGCTGTTTACTACTGCTTAGTGCCGCTGTATTTCAGCTAACAGTATTTAAAGTTAGCAGCATTAAAGATCACGGCATTAAAAGTAACTGTATTTAAATTAACCGTTTAAAAGTCACAGTATTTAAGGTAAGTGTATTGGAGATGACAACTAAGCATGGCCTATATCTGAGGATAAATGGGCTAGATCTATCCCCAGTTTTTCCGTGGATTTTTTCCAACGTTGCTCTATTGGCGTATTGAAAAGAATCTCGCTATCTGCAGGAGCGGTTAACCAAGAATTGGCTTGCAGCTCTTGTTCAAGTTGACCAGGTCCCCAACCAGCATAACCAAGCGTTACCATAAATTGTTCAGGCGCTTTTTCAGTACCTAAAGCCATCAGGATGTCCTTTGAAGTGGTGATCATTAACTCTTTGCTCAATGTTAATGAACTACTCCAGCCAGATTGTGAACTATGCAAAACAAAGCCACGGTGTTGAGAAATAGGGCCACCGGAAAGTACTAATTGCTCTAAGCTATTGCTGCTATCCGTTGACGTAGTGCCATCACTTTTATTCGATAAGTCACTACTCTCAGTGGAATTACTGCTGTCGCTCTCAGTACCTAGCTCAGCTTTAACATCTTCTTCTGGCTCTAGTTGCTTAAGTAAGTCCGATAAGGTGAGCTTTACTGGCAAGTTGATGATTAAGCCCATAGCCCCATCTTCATTATGTTCACAAATGTAAGTGACAGTTTTATTGAAATAGGGATCACCAAGCGTGGGCATGGCAATCAGCAACTGGTTTTCTAAACTAACCATTGATTGTGATTCATTTTTTGCTTGCGAACTTTCGAACTTTGCTTTTAATGCTGATTTTTGTTGTTTTGCCATGCCGTTTTAGCTCTTTATTTTTTGATGTTATCTTTTAATCTTATCTTTTAATATTATCTTCAATAGCGTCCATCAACTTACCACTAATATTTATTGGGTAAGCCGCTTCAATTTCACGAATACAAGTAGGGCTAGTAACATTAATTTCAGTAATTTTATCGCCAATAACATCTAGACCAACGAAATATAAACCACGCCTTTTCAATTCAGGGGCAATGGCATCGGCAATGGCTTTATCACTAACACTTAAAGGACGAGCTACACCACGTCCGCCGGCGGCTAAATTACCACGAGTTTCACCTTTAGCAGGTATACGCGCTAAACAATAAGGCATAGTTTCACCATTAACTATAAGAATACGCTTATCACCATCAGCAATTTCCGGCAGAAACTCTTGTACCATGGCATATTGCTCGCCATTGTTGGTTAAGGTTTCGATAATAACGCCAACATTCGCGTCATTAGCTTTTATGCGGAATATCGATGCGCCACCCATACCATCAAGCGGCTTAATAATGACATCTTTTTCTTTTTGGTGAAATTCGCGGATTTTAACACTGCTACGGGTTACTAAGGTTTTAGGAGTAAAGTCGCTAAACCAAGCAGTAAATAGTTTTTCATTACAATCACGTAAACTTTGTGGCTTATTAATAATTAGTGTACCTGCCTCTTCAGCACGTTCTAGCATGTAAGTTGCGTAAATAAATTCGGTATCAAAGGGTGGATCTTTACGCATTAATACCGCATCTAATTCACTAACCGCGATATCTTGAGGATCTGACAGCTCATACCAATGCTCACTATCATCAAAAACTTTTACCCTATGCGTAGTGGCATGACATTGACCTTGTTCAAGGTATAAGTCTTTCATTTCCATATAGTAAAGTTCATAGCCACGTTTTTGAGCTTCAAGCAGCATCGCCATGGATGAATCCTTGGCCACTTTCACTTGTGAAATAGGATCCATTACTATACCGAGTTTTATTACTTTATTTGTAGTCATTTTATATCCTGTTCAATGTTTATGTTAACTTTGCTGTTAGTCGTTATTGCCGCAGTCTTTGAGCTATTGCTCAAGGTAAAAATCATCGCGATTAAAAACTTATAACCGATTAAAACATCTCGGCTATGAGGGTAGCAAAGGTTTATTAAAAATAATTTTGTTAATTTATTTAAGGTCACCAAATTTACATTGTAAGGCAGTAATTGCTGTTAATGCTGCAGTTTCAGTGCGTAATACTCTTGGCCCAAGCAAGACATCATGAAAACCACTGTCATTAGCTTCGGTTATTTCTTCATCACTTAAGCCACCTTCGGGGCCTATTAGCAAGCGAACACGGGTGTTTTCCATGGGTAAACTCATGATGGAGTGTTCGGCTTTTGGGTGTAAATTGATTTTTAAAGCGCTGGTTTTCTGTGCTAACCAATCAGCTAGCAATATTGGCTCAGCAACTATGGGCACGCTGGTACGGCCGCTTTGCTCACAAGCACTTATCACTATTTTTTGCCATTGTTGGCGCTTTTTCTCCATACGTTCAGCATTGAGTTTTACTCCGCAGCGCTCGGTAAATAACGGCGTAATGCTATTCACGCCTAGTTCAACTGATTTTTGTAAGGTAAAGTCCATTCTATCGCCGCGAGAAATCCCTTGGCCCAAATGGATATTCAGGGGTGATTCACTGTTATTTTCTTCTTGGGATATTACCTTCACTTGAGCTGATTTTTTGCTGACATTACATAATGTTGTTGTATATTGAAAAGGCTCGCTACCATTAAACATTGTGATGGTATCGCCATTTTTTAGGCGTAAAACTCGCACCACATGACCAAAGGCGTCATCTGATAATGTTACAGTTTCGTTGAGTGCAAACTGGCTTTGTTGATAAATTCTAGGGTTACGCATAAATAAGGCTTAAAAGTAAATCATTATTGTCTAACTAAAATAAGGGCGGTGCAGGTAAAAAACAATACGTAAATGTATATAATTGTGCTCATTTCTCAGTTTTATTTGACTCGTTAGAAGATAACTTGTAATTGTCTTAAACAATATAAATAAAAAGGAATGATAATGAAAAATTTATACTTACCACGCTCGCGGCGGGTGTACTTTCTTTAGGCTTTGCAAGTCAGTCAGCTATTGCTGTTGAAATTATCTCAGTAGATAAAAACTTTGCAAGCCCAATAATTTCATTAAGTGGTTACAATAAGGTATATATTCAGGACTTAGACCTTTCTCATACTAAAATTATTTCACCACCATGGATTGATAAAGACAGCTTTCATTGGAAAGTGACAGATAGCAACAAAACGCATTTAAAAGAGCGCTTTCAAAAAGGTGTTGCTGCCGGTTTAACTGAAAATAATGGCCGCTACGAAATTGTCGAGAAAGAAGGCAAGGGCGTATTGATTGTTGATGTAAAAATTATCAGTTTTATGCCATATGCCTCACAATAAGATACCGAAGTGACTACAAAAGGAGCCGGTGAATTTCATTTATCAGTTCAGTTACGTGATGGCAAGTCTAGAAGCTTAATTCATATTTTTGAAGGTACGGTAGCGATTGGTAGTGATTACCAACCAAATACTGCAATGGAACGTGCTAAAGATGCCAAGGTTTTATTCAAAGCGTGGGGCAAATCTTTACGTAAAAAACTAGATGCTGCTAACTAGTCTCTATGTAAGTCATAAATGACTAAGGCATAAACAAAAAGCCGGTACACCTAAAAGGTATACCGGCTTTTTACGTCTAGAGTTTACCCTAGCGCCAATTTCCTCGTTAAGAGTGCCTGAACGAGAATAAGTGTTCTGTTATAGGTTATAACCCCGCAGCTTTACGTAAATCGTCTGCTTTATCGGTTTTTTCCCAGCTAAAGGCGGTGAAAGTATCATCACCAACAGTCATTTCATAAGGTTCACGACCAAAGTGACCGTATGCTGCTGTTTGCTGATACATAGGGTGCAATAAATCTAACATTTTAGTAATGCCGTATGGACGTAAGTCAAAGTGCTCACGTACTAGCTCAACTAACTTTTCTTCAGATATTTTACCGGTACCAAAAGTATCGATTGAAATTGACGTCGGCTCAGCAACCCCAATAGCATAAGATATTTGGATTTCACAGCGATCTGCAAGACCCGCAGCAACAATGTTTTTGGCAACATAGCGACCCGCATAAGCAGCACTGCGATCAACTTTTGATGGATCTTTACCTGAGAAAGCACCACCGCCGTGACGAGCCATGCCACCATAGGTATCAACAATAATCTTACGACCGGTTAAACCACAATCACCTACTGGACCACCAATAACAAAACGACCTGTTGGGTTGATATGATATTTTGTTTCAGGGGTAAGCAACTCAGCGGGCAATACGTGCTTGATAATATTTTCCATTACCGCATTAATTAAATCTTCTTGTTTAATATCAGGGTTATGCTGAGTAGAAAGTACTACAGTATCAATCGCTACTGGCTTGTTATCTTCGTAGATAAAAGTCACTTGTGATTTAGCATCTGGACGTAACCAAGGTAAAATACCTGACTTACGTGCTTCAGCTTGACGCTCAACTAAACGATGTGAATAGTATAGTGGTGCCGGCATTAATGTAGGTGTTTCGTTGGTTGCATAACCAAACATTAAACCTTGATCACCCGCACCTTGCTCTTCTGGTTTACTGCGGTCAACACCTTGAGCTATTTCAGGTGATTGCTGACCAATCAAATTCATGATGCCACAAGTTGCGCCATCAAAACCAACATCTGACGAGGTATAACCTATTTCACTGATAACATTACGAGTGATTTTCTCTAAATCAACCCAAGCGTTAGTCGTTACTTCACCAGAAATAATAGCAACACCAGTTTTCACCATAGTCTCACAGGCAACACGGGCATGTTTATCTTGGGCAATAATAGCATCTAATACCGCATCAGAAATTTGATCGGCAATTTTATCAGGATGGCCTTCAGAAACAGACTCGGAAGTAAAAAAGTGTCTAGACATAAGTTCTCAGAAAAATTTGAGTTATACAAAATAATGTGGCGATTCTACACCTGTTGAAATCAACTATCTAGCTTTTTTACGCCTAGACGGCTAAACGGCTCTAATTTTTTTGATTCTCTTGTGTTAGATTAACTTTTGTCAGTATTTTATCGGACAGTAAGTTTTTAATAAGTATCTTATTTATGCTCTAACGCACATAAAAGAAGTGGTTCTTGCCAGAGTTGACTAAATATCTGCTCTTGCTGTTTAGTAACTAGTGAGCTAAAAAATTGTGTTTGCCCTTGTTGGCTACTACTGGCAGTTAAATCCATTTCAGCCAATTTTTTTCTTAATTGCAGGGTAACAGGGGCGGCAGTTTCAATAATACTAACTTGCGGACCAGCAATAACGCTTATTTGATGTTGAACAAAAGGGTAGTGGGTACAACCCAATACTAGGGTATCAATACCTTGGTTAACTAAAGGCTCTATATATTGCCTTAATAAGGCATTACAGGCGGGACTGTGTTGTTTGCCTTGTTCAATAAACTCGACTAGGCCCGGGCAGGGCTGAATGAGTACTTGTGCACCATTATGATGTAGGTCAATCAAGTCTTTAAAGCGTTGGTTGCCACTGGTCGCTTGCGTCGCTAATATGGCAATTTTTTTGCTGATACTTTGTTTTGCTGCTGGCTTAATTGCTGGCTCGACACCAATAATAGGAATGTTTACTTGGGCTCTAAGTTGCTCAATGGCATTAACCGTGGCGGTATTACAGGCTATGACTATGGCTTTAACGCCCTTGGCAATGAGAAGTTTAGTAATGGTATTAACGCGCTGAATAATAAAATCGACTGACTTTTCGCCATAAGGCGCATGGAGGCTATCGGCAATATAAATGATATTTTCATGAGGAAGTTGCGCAGCAATACACTTAGTAATGGAAAGTCCGCCGACGCCAGAATCAAATACACCAATCGCGGCTGAGTTGTCAGTGACTTTTTGTTTAATTTTTTGTTTACTTTCTTGCATAGTTTCGTGATTACTTTTGTACTTGGTAATGATCTTTGCTCAACACATTAAATAGGTTGCTCTGGGCAAATTGTATTGCTTTTATCAGCCAAAAAGCAACACAATTAATTATGTAAGGTTTTTTGTTTATATAATTAATTGTATTGCTTGGTTAACGCTATGAAGCAAAGTATTTTCAACGCTTAGCTGATAAAGGAAAATTATGTCAAATGTTGTCTCAGTAAAGCGTTTTAAACAATTCCCACAATTGATGTGGATCTTGTTATTTGGCTCATTTATTACCCGCGGTAGCTATTACATGGTCTGGCCATTTTTAGCGGTAATGCTTTATGAAAAATTTGCTTTATCTGCTACCCATGTTGGTCTCATTCTCTCCAGTGCCGCGGTTATTGCTGTGTTGGTGAGTTTTGTTGGTAGCGCACTATCTGATCGTATCGGTCGTCACCAATTAATGTACGCCAGTGGCATCTTATATATCATCTCTTTTTCCTTACTCGCACAAGTGAGTACTATTGCCGGCTATGCCTTAGTTATCACTTTATGCTCAATTGCTACTGCGTTATGGCGACCATTAACCTCGGCTTTAATTGGCGATATTATTGATGATAAAGCTACTAGAGAGCTTGCTATGCAGTCACTATACTTTGTCGTTAATGTTGGCTGTGCCGTGGGTCCGATGTTAGGTCTTTGGATGGGGTTAACAGGAGAGCAATCAAGCTTTTATATTACCGCCGTGGCATTTGCCTTTTTATTAGCGCTGTTATGGTGGGGCTTTCATCAACACAGTAAGATCGAGAAAATTGAGCCTGTGATAGCTAAAGTGACTGAGAATAATGAGGATACAGCCTCATTAGCAACTCAATCTCAATCTCAACCCTCAAGCAAAACTAAAGTTAAAGGCAAAAGACAAGCGGCTGCAGGTAATCAAATCATTAAGGTGTTGATTGCCGATAAATTATTGCAGTGCCTTATCTTTGCCAATATTCTCTGTATGTTCATTTATGCACAAATGGATAGTTCACTTATTCAATATTTAACCCGCGCTAAAGTACCGGATGTGCTTGAACTTATATCAGCGATGATTTTTACCAATGCCTTAGTTATCATTTCAACACAATTTTTATTATTAAAATTAATGGCCAACTTGTCATTAATTAGCCGAATTCAAATCGGTTTAGTGTTATTGATGTGCTCACAAATCTGGTTGGCGGTGAATCCATTAACGCTCTTTTGGGGCTGGATAGGCGCTATTGTGGTGATGAGCTTAGCGGAAACTATTCTTTTTCCTACCATGAATGTTCATATAGACAGGTTGGCGCCTGATCATCTACGTGGCGCATACTTTGGTGCTGCTTCATTTTATGAGTTTGGTTATGCTATTGCCCCCTTAGGTGGTGGCATTATTCTCGATAATCTTGGTGGTCCTTGGTTGTTCTTCATTGCCGCAGCATTAACTTTGATAGTGATGTATCTCTATAGCATCTTAGATAAAATGCCGCGACCTGATTTTGTTGAACTGGATAAGCTGAAGGAACAGGGTATTTGAGGGCATAGTCGCTTTATTACTGCTATAACAGCCTTCGTATTAATGCTGAATGTTATTTATCTTTAGTGTCTTTGGCAAAAGCTCCTCGCCCCTGTGACTTTAATCGTCTAGCGACTTTTTGGTGATAAATACGGGCTATAAAAGGTCTTATGAATGGCAGAGATATGAAATACGCCACTGGCTTTAGCAGCCATATTCGTTTCATTAAAACAATGTAGGCATCTAATTCAGATAAAACAGTGTTGTTCGCAAGTTGGATATGAAGCTCGGTCAGTGCTTTATGAGGGTCGATAGCTAAGGTTTTTAACAATTCATCTTGGTCAGTGATGTCTAGCCACTTTACCTGCTTACCACCTTGACCAGCAAGGCGCTCATAGAAACGTCTATCTCTAATGCATTGAGGACAAGCACCATCGTAAAAAACGGTAATACAGTTTTGCTCATTAGTCATAACAAGCTCACGGTTTTGACTATGCTAGATACTTTTATTGTAGCATTTCGCGAAAATTTACTGATGTTTGAATGTTATGAAGAGGATAGGTTGCTTCCAAGGTACCGTAGCTAACTTAGTATTGAATAGAGTGTGCTTTTCTAGAGAGGGCGCGGAAATATTGTTGATATTTGCTTTGAAAAATAAAGAAGAGGTCACTTCCAAGGTGCCGTAGCTAACTTGGTCTTGAACACTGTGTGCTTTCCTAGACTAGCGCGGAAATATCGTTGATATTCTTTATTCGAAGAGAGAGAAATATAAATCTGAAAGTAGGATAGTCGCTTCCAAGGTGCCGTAGCTAACTTTAGTCCTGAACACCGTGTGTTCAGGGCGGAAGTATCATGCTAACCGTAGGCTTCCCGATACGAGCCGGGCTTGCACAAAAGCTAATAGTCAATTTCCTAAGGTAAAACTTATCGGCTCAGGGACATAGTTCGCATACAAACACCCCAGAAGACAAATCCAGTATAGCGAAAAAGATATCATCCAATAAGCTTTTTTTTGTAATTTTTACTCGAGTGCTGAGTAATTATTCGTTATGTTTTATTTTTAGGCTTTAGGGACTGTTGAACTTTCGAGATTACTTTTGCTGCGAGTTATTGGATATTTATACAAGGCAGAGCCTTTGTGATGTGGTTATTCCACATAAAAAGGCGATAACGTAGAAAAAATGCCCAACAAACGATGTCCGAAGGATTCGGCTAAAAGCGTTTTATTCTTTGTTGAGTAGTATTTGCTTAGAATGACTATTATCTTCAATCAATGCCTTGCCTAAAGATGTTTTTAATTCCAGCTGAATCCTGCATCTTGAAGTGGCTTGGGTATAAAGAGTAAGCTGTTAATGCTTAAGCGATTTTTCTATTCTTAGGAGAAATAGCTTGTTCTATAGTTGATTGCAGTAAAGCTATTTTATTTTGATTTTCTTGTTGCTCTACCTTTAATAACTGTTGCGTCTGCAATAAATCATTGGCCAAATTTAACGCGGTCATTAATAACGTTTGCTCAGGAGTGCTAATTGTTTTGCTCGTTCCCGCTTTAATTAAACGGTTACTTAATTCTTGCGCTGCAGATAATAAGGCGGTTTCTTGCCCTATTGGACAAGCTATTTTCAGCTTGCGATCAACTATGTTGATTTCTACGGTTCGTTGCGCCATTTACAAAAATTTCCAAGAGTTATTAATAATATAGCTATAAATGTACTGTTTTTAAGCTATTATTTTAATGATAACGAGGCTGAGCCCCCTATGCAAGTTTTTAGCGTGTTTTATCGGCATTTACTGTTATTTTCCTTTTCTGTCATTTTCCTCGGTGATACCATTACTCATCATAAATCCCAGTAATCATAGAAAGTAAATCATGACTGAAGCAAACTCAAATAACGATACCAATAATAACTTAATGGACTTTGCCAGTATGCAAGCCATTTTGACTAGCGAAGATGTAAGATCACATGCCAGTGAAATTCATGGTGTATTAACCGGGTTAGTTTGCGCAGGTTTTGAATTTGAAGACCAAGGCTATGTGGCCATGCTTAATGATTTATTCAATGACGGAGATGGTTTTCCAGCAGCAGTCAAAGTAGCGCTTAAGCAAATGTATAGCGAATTGTGGGCCAGCATATTAGATGACACTTATAGCTTTAACTTATTGTTACCTGATGACGATGACACTATGGCCGAACGTGGCCATGCCTTAAGTGTGTGGGTACAAGGCTTTAATTTAGGTTTTGGTTTAGAGCAAAAAGATAGCCCTGTTGTTTCTGAAGAAGTTAAGGAAGTACTCACCGACTTTAGCGAAATAGCCAACTTATCTGATGAAATGGATGAAGATGAAGATACCGAGCAAGCGTATTTTGAAATCAGTGAATATGTACGGATTTCAGCGATACTGTGTTTTAGCGAGTTAGCGACCCCTCCCAATCAAGAAAGTAATGCCACAAAGAAAAAAATAATTCACTAATTTTCCGCTTAGCAAAGTAGCGTTAATAATGCATTTTCAAAAAATACTAACAATAAATAGCCGCGAGTAATTACATGAGCACTTCACCGTTAAATAAAGCACCAATTAGCCAGTTACCTTTGAGTGACTTCACTGAACATCGTGCTGCACTGATGGCTAAAATGCCAAACAGCTCTATCGCTTTATTTCCTGGCGCTAGTGAACTTACCCGCAGTAACGACACCGAGTATGCTTTTTGCCAGAATAAAAACTTTTTGTATTTAACCGGCTTTAATGAGCCTGATGCGTTACTCGTTTTGCTTAAAGATGAGCAGGGCAAAGCAGAGTCTATTTTATTTTCATTAGCTAAAGACGCCTTACATGAAATTTGGCAAGGTCGACGCATTGGCCAAATTAAAGCGGTGCAAGACTACAGCGTTGATAAAAGCTTTGTAGTAGCTGAAATTGATAGTCTATTACCTGATTACCTTGATGGTAAAAGCCAAGTGTTTTTTGGCTTTAGTAACCATGACTTTGCTGCGCAAGTGTTTACTTGGTTAAAACAAGTAAGTGGCAGCATTCGCCAAGGGGCTAAAACGCCACAGCATTTAACCGATGTCGACCCTATGGTTGCTGAGCTACGTTTAATTAAAACAGATAATGAATTGGCCTTGATGCGCCAAGCGAACCATATTTCAGGGTTAGCACATCAACGCGCTATGCAAAAATGCCATGTCGGTAAGTTTGAATATCAAATTGAAGCTGAAATTCTCCACGAATTTGCTCGCCACGGTGCTAGACATCCAGCCTATGCCAGTATTGTTGCTGGCGGTGATAACGCCAATATTCTTCATTACACCGCCAATAACGAGGTATTGAAAAATAATGAGTTGCTACTTATTGATGCTGGCGCTGAATTAGCGGGTTATGCTGCCGATATTACCCGTACTTTTCCGGTTAATGGAAAATTTACCACTGAGCAAAAAGCAATTTATCAACTGGTACTTGATGCCAAGAACCTGGCGATTAATTCCATTAAGCCTGGTATGTCTTTTGCCAAGTTAAATGTATTAACCAATGCCTTCTTAACACAAGGCTTAGTGGATTTAGGCATACTTGTTGGTGATTTAACCGAGCTTATAAGTGATAAGAAAGTTAAAGAATACTTTATTCATGGTCTTGGCCATTGGTTAGGTTTAGATGTGCATGATGTTGGTGACTATCATATCAGCACGGATAGAGAGCAATTACGCGCTTTTGAAGTCGGTATGGTGATGACCATTGAACCCGGCATCTATATTCCACTTAATGATTTAAGTGTCGCGGAAAAATGGCGTGGTATTGGTGTGCGTATTGAAGATAATATTGCCGTAACCGCAACCGGCTTTGAGAACTTTACTGTTAACTCGCCACAAACCATTGAAGATATTGAAGACTTGATGGCAGAAATACAAAAAGCATAACTAAAACTTAGCTAAATAAAAGCTAAAACATAGCTAAATCAAGAAAAGGTTAGCGCAGTTAAGTAAACTCAACTCAACGAAAAACTTTAAAAACAAAAAGCTAATATGAGCGCTATAAAAAAAATTAAGCAAAACTTTAAGCAAAATACTAGTCAACAATTTGATGTCATTATCTCGGGCGGTGGTTTATCGGGTAGTTTAATGGCGTTAAGTTTAAGTCAATTAATTAAAGCAGATGGTAGCTCATTATCTATAGCCATAGTTGAAACTCTGCCTTTTAAACAAGCTAACCCTGCAGATGACACCGCCTTATTTGATGCCCGCGTGTTAGCGTTATCTCATGGCAGCGCTAAATACTTAGATAAGCTAGGCGCGTGGCAGTACCTCAAAGGTGATGTTTGTGCGATTACCGACATTGATATTTCTGATCGAGGTCACTTTGCCAAAGCAAGGTTAACAGCCAAAGAACAGGGTGTTAATGCCTTAGGTTATGTCATCGATATGGCACTTATTGGTAAAGCGCAATTAAAGGCTTTAAGTAAAAATACTAGCGAAAACAGCGCAGGCACAAAAAATATTCACTGGTTTAGCCCAGACTCAATAGCTGATATCACTTGGAAAGAAAGTTGTCAGGAAAATAGCCAAGACGAAACTAGCAAGAACAAACAGCAAGTCACTGTACAGCTCAACTCAGGAATAACCTTATCAGCACAACTGTTACTTGGCTGTGATGGCGTGCAGTCCCCGGTAAGAAAACTGGCTAAAATCAAGGTCAGCTGTGAGGACTACCAGCAAGTTGCCTTAATTGCCAATGTCTCAACCTGTCAAGCACACCACAATAAAGCATTTGAACGCTTTACTGAATTTGGCCCTATTGCCATGTTGCCGCTCAAGTCAGTAAACTCTAGTTCACCAACGGATGGGAAGTCACGTTGTTCGCTGGTTTGGACCATGACACCTGAGCAAGCACAAGAAATTAAAAATCTATCTGATGATGCTTTTAAAGTTGAGCTAGAGCGCGCTTTTGGTAGTTACCTTGGCGCCATCACTCATGTTGGAAAACGTGATACTTATCCCTTAGTCTTATTACAAGCCCAACAGCAAAGCTATCATCGTATGGCGCTGGTAGGTAACGCTTCACATACTATTCACCCTATCGCTGGACAAGGTTTTAATTTAGGTTTACGTGATGTTGAGTTTATGGCGGAACTAGTGAAAAAAGCATTGGCCGCAGAGCAAGATATCGGTAATTTTGGCTTACTGCAGGCTTATCAAATGAATAGAGCGAAAGATCAACGGCAAGTTATTGAATTAACCGATTCATTAGTGACCTTGTTCGCTAATGATCTACCGCCATTAGTGCTTGGCCGAAATATTGGTTTACAGGCACTTAATTTTATTACGCCGCTTAAGAATGCCCTAGTTAAGAAGACTATGGGTTACTAAGTATGAGGCAATTAGTGTAGCCACATTAATTTGACAAGATATAGATAAAACACTGGATCCCCGATCAGACACTTCGGGGATGACGGCTGATAAAGTAGCACTGGTATTATTGTCATCCCCGTGGTCACTTAGTCGGGGATCCATGAGTAAGATAAACAACTAGAGCCTCGATTAGACACTTCGAGGATGACGAGTGATTAAGTCTCACTGGTATTATTGTCATCCCCGTGGTCACTTAGTCGGGGATCCATGAGTAAGATAAACAACTAGAGCCTCGATTAGACACTTCGAGGATGACGAGTGATTAAGTCTCACTGGTATTATTGTCATCCCCGTGGTCACTTAGTCGGGGATCCATGAGTAAGATAAACAACTAGAGCCTCGATTAG
>NZ_JABSOV010000050.1 GCF_013215345.1 Colwellia sp.
GTTAATATCGAAAGCTAGGTCTAGCTGCTCACCACGACGAATTGCCATTGATAAAGCGCGCATGTCATTTCTATCAACATCGCCGTCGCCATCCATATCACCCGCTGGGTTTATAATAACTGTCGCAGTTGCCATAGCAGTTGCGCCATCGTTATCGGTAACCGTTAAGCTGATATTATACTGACCAGTTTGAGCGTAGTTATGTTCAGGGTTTTCCAAGTCACTAGTACTACCATCACCTAAGTTCCATAAGTAACTAACAATCTGACCATCTTGATCAAATGAACCCGCACTACTAAGCATTAAGGCGTTGCCGGTAAAACCGGTATAACTTGTACCTGCTTGCGCAATGGGTAACTCGTTAGGCATCGAATGGTCGGCATCATCTCTAATGTCGTAATAAGCTTTAAAAGTCACTTCACTGTAAGCATCAAACGGGTCAATCATGACATTAAATATGCCACCTTCATTGAACTGGCAGCTCTCTAATGCACCAGGACCTTCCCAAGGACGACAAGTAAATGACTCAATAGATACCGCTTTATTTTGGCTAACATGTAAGTCAGGATCGCCACTTGAACCAGCAACAATCTCGATAACCACTAGTGAAGCAGCTGTTGGCACACTAAATTTATAAGTACGTGGTTCACTACCTTTCGCAGCAGATAAACCAATTTCTTCAGCTAAATAGACACGGCTACAACCATCACATAACACAGCATCATTTGGGTTATATAACGTGATATCAACTTGAGTATTAGTTGTGCTACTTATACCCATATCATCGGTAACAGTTAAAGATGCTTGATACTGACCAAGTTGGTTATAGATATAAATAGGATTAATTGCTGTGCTGCTATCGCCGTTACCAAAGTCCCATTGGTAGCTGACAATACTGCCATCAACATCCGTTGATGAGTCACCTTTAAAGTGCACTTCATGGTCAAGCATTGCTTGGTAAGTTGGCGTTGTATTAGCGAAAGGTGGCTGATTGGCATCATCTTTCGTTTCATAATAAACATGTAACTGACCATCCCAATATTCAGCAAATGGGTCGATCATTATGTTAAAGGTACCGCCTTGAGCAAACTCACAGTATTCGGCTAATTTAGCTGCACTGAAGGGCTTACAATCGGCGCTATCCATATCTACTGCTTTATTACGGCTAACATACATATCAGGATCGCCGCCATAAGCTCCGGCAAAAACGATCACGACTTTCTCTGCGCTATCAGGGATAGTAAATTGAAAGTTTTTAGCGGCAACACCTGCTGGCGACCATAAACCGCTTTGCTTAACAACATGGTAGCGTTTGCTACCGGCAGCTAATAAAGGATCTTCAACGGCTAGTACTTGTAAGTTAGCTTGATCATATTCGCTAAAAGCATGCACAGTGGCATAATATGAATCAGTTGTTTTGGGTCCTAAAACGCCGATAAACTCTGGCGTTGCTGCAGATAAAAACGAAATGTAATCCGCCTGCCATGAGCCATCTGCGAGTAGGGTAGGTGCTTGACCAAGCGATACATACATATCAGGGTCTTGACTATAACCAGATAAGTAAAAGGCTAAAGCTTCAGTACCAACAGGTGCATCAACAACAAAAGTATCAATGGCATCTTTTTGTGCTGATAAGTTATCAAAGCTAGCGATAAGCTCACCCGTTGGGCCATTATCAGTGCCTGAAATACCATCCCATGGATGATCTGCATTGCTAGTATATGCAGTTAAACCGGTAGCAATTAGGTTGTCGTTTGACCAAAGTGTCGAACGTGCATCACCATGCAAAGCGGCAGTCATACGTGCTACTTGGCCTTGAGTAAACATGGCGTAGTTGCTGGTATAGTGCATGAAATTCTCGGTGTTGGTCGGCTGACCAAGACAGTTTGGTGAGTTTTCATACATGTCAGTTGATAACGACATTTGTGGGGTATCACAGCTTCTATCACCGGTTAAACCACAAAAAGTTTCGTTTGCTAATGAACAGCTATTGCCGGCAAAGGTATGAGGTAAATTCAACCAATGGCCAAATTCATGGGTTAATACCGAGCGGAAATTCTCATCGGTATTATCACCAACATACCAACCGTTATAAACTACGCGCGAAGTATTAGCTTGCGTCATAGTTAGATCAGGATACCAAGCAACACCAGAGTTGTTGGTTGAGCCATCATCGTACAAGTCGTTCATAATATAAACGTTCATGTATTTAAAGTTGTCCCAAGCATCGGCAGCAATGGCAGTATCAGCGCCACTGCCATTACCGTAACCTGCTTGCTCACGACCGTAGCGCACAATACCTGTGGAGTCAGCGCCAGTAGGTGATTTTTTCGCTAAAACAAACTCAACATTTAAGTTGTCACGAATGGCTTGAAATTGCGGGGCAATGGGACCATCTTGAGTATTGGTACCAAGGAAGTCTTCATTCAAGCGTTGTAATGCATCAATGATCTTTGCATCAGTTAAACAGCTTTGTGCAGCATCATCACAGGTGAAGTTCTCACCATAAACGTGAAATACCACCGGGATATAATATCGTCCGGCAACGCCATTATCTTCTATTGTTAAGGCGCTACTACTTGCCAAAAGGCTACTTGCTAATGATCTATTTGATAACGACCTACTTTTTTTTCTTGATGACAAAGTAAATTGTTTAAGCTCTTTGTTTAATTTTTTTTGTAATTTATTCCAGTCTTGGCCGTTGTCATCAATGGCACAGACTTGGTTTGCTGCACTAATACTAGACTGATGAACATTGCGACTTTTTAGCTGACTTTTTGTTAAGCTTTTTCCCTTCACCAGTGTTTTTTGTTTAATCGGTGCGGCTTGTTTGCTTGTCTTTACTTTTAATTGTTTAGCTAAGCCATTCTCAGGCGTTTGCTTTCCCGCTACAGCAGTTAAAGATGCACATAGCACCATTAACATAGACAGACTCATGACTTTATTGTTGATGAGACTCATTTTCTATCCTTGGTTATTATTATATTTTTATCTGATAGCCAGTTACTTATCTTGTCCATAAGTTACGAATTCACTATAAAAGTATTGGGTATCAATGATTTGTTGTTGTTATCGGTTAACTCGCTATCAAGAAAGTTGTGCAAAACTTAATGACTATAAATTAGACGAACTTTGTAGCGAAAATCATCATAAACAATATTAGGTATATTGTATATCTTATATCTTTAGCTTATTTAACAAATATTACATTTTAATAACGCCGAAATGGTAGTCATTAAAAAAGGATAGTTATTGGGCTAGCGGCATCGCGAGCAAAACATCAACAAAGATTCAGTTATTGAAAGTAAGAAAACTACGAATAGATCAATAAGTTCTAACTATATCGTTAAAAGATGTAATTAATGGCGGTGGTGGGTTGTATTAATACATCAAACGATAGTAATAATGATCCCTATTTGTCTTTGGTTTTTTAACATGAACTTATCAATTGTAAATTTTGCTGTTACGACAGCATTAACTGAAGCTTTATACCAATTCCATTAAGTTTGTTCTCACTCAGAGCTTGTCAGCGTTTTGAGAACAAATATAATTTTTTTGTATATAGTCACTCTATATCAAAGAAATTCTGTGCGGTTATCTAATCGCTGACAAACTCCCGAAGGGCGAGTTTAAAAGGCTTACAGCCTGCGTTATTGATTTTGACAAGGGAATACCATTCTCTTCAATCAATGCCTTGCCTCTAAGCCTTTTAACTCTCGCTGAGTGGGAAGAAACTTATTGGAATTGGTATTAATTGCCACGCCCGCTTTTAGCTCGAACAAAATTTAACAGCGAAAGATAAACAGCCCCTAAAGTATTGTTAAAAAATTGACTAGTTAGCAAGTACTCAAGTTAGCTCAAACTTTTGATAACTTAAAAGGCTTAAGCTTAATTGACCTTAAGCCTTTTTTATTAGCCTTCATGGGGTAGAATAGCGCTCGTTCATCAAGCTAACTCTCTTTCTTACCTATTCGAGTACCACAGTAAATGTTTACCACCATAAAAAATTCAGTACCAATGAGTGTTTGGTATATGTTGATTTCGGCTTTAGGCTTCGCCTTAATGGCTGCCTGTGTAAAAGAGGTCAGTGGTTTAGGTATTCCAGTACTGGAAATTGTTGCCGCCCGCGCCATAGTGTCGGGTTTTATTAGTTACGCAGACATTAAGCGTAAAAAGATTTCCATCTGGGGACATAATAAAATCCTGCTGATTGCCCGCGGTGCTGTCGGTACGTTTGCTCTAATGTTTGTATACTATGCGGTAACAACTTTACCGCTAGCCGAAGCGACAGTATTACAATATTTACATCCTATATTTACCGCTATTTTGGCGTTGTTCTTTTTGAAAGAAGTGATACAGCGCTCAACCATAGCTTGTATTGTCATTAGCTTGATTGGCTTATTTATTATTATTCAGCCAAATTTACAAATAGACAGCGGTGTACATTACCCATGGCTAAGCATTGGCGCCGGCGTGCTCGGTGCTTTAGGTAGTGCAGTTGCTTATATAATTATTAAAAAGTTGACCAAGACTGATGACAGCTCGGTCATTATCTTTTACTTCCCACTAATAGCCTTGCCCATTTCAATAATATTGTTGGGTGACGATTTTGTTGTACCGAGTTTAGCGGCGACAGGGTTACTCATTTTAATTGGCATATTTACCCAAGTAGGGCAGGTTGGTTTAACAAAAGCACTCAATAGTGCCGATGCGAGTAAAGCAACGGCTTATTCTTATGTACAAGTGCTATTTTCAGTCTTTATTGGTTGGGCGTATTTTAGTGAAGTGCCAGTGTTTACTACCATCATTGGTGGTAGCTTCATTATGGTCGGTGCGTTAGTGAATGTCTTATGGAAGCGCTAGTTGCTAATTAGCGTATTTTTCTCGGTTTACTTAATGCACTTATTAGTGTCAGCAGCTGAGAACATTAATTTATAGGTCATGACTTACATGTCATAATTTACCGCCCGGTGTAGCCCGTCATTACTTCCGTCTTGTAATCTCGCTTCATCTTTAAATTTATCATAAAAAGTATGATTTTTTTCATCTATGACACCGGTAATGCCATCGTTTATTAACTGAAGCTCTGCTACTTGCTCATCAACAAATTGAGTTACCTCTTCATTGTCACATTTTATCCCGACTAACAATGCCATGGCTTTATCGCTTAGAGCTTTCGACTTGCCATAACTTTTTTTCTCGAGCATTTCCATTGCTTGCAGACCATAAATAGAAGATCTTAGCCTAGTATTTAATATGTCTAATTGATCAACTTCAGCTTGATTACTGTCGATAGAGACATAGCCATTTGATTGCTCTACCTTCAAAATCATGACTAATAAAGTACTACTTTTAAGCATCTTGACTTGCTCTTTAAGATTTTGAGGAAGTGCTAGTAAAGCATAAAAATGCGCTTGTGTTGCCGGAAGAGAATTAAAGTTAGCCAGCTTTTTATCTAAATCGGCCTTTACTTCAATTCGGTGCACTGTTGACTCAAGCCTGATGATAGCGTTCAACGCAGCCAAGGTTCTTTGTAAACAAACTACTGAACTCAATACGGTTAAAGGCAAACATAAGCGACCATTGAGTAAGTGTTGTCCTTTAAAGAATACAGACTGTAACTTAACAATCTTTTTGTTTTTATCTACTTGATTCTTCTCTCTTTTTGTTGTGACATAATCAACAAAAATACCGAGCATAAACAAGGAAAAAACAATTATTGAAATGAGAAACATGTAAGCTAAAGCACCTTAATTGGTTTGATGATATCGATAAATAAAATTTGGCTGCATAGAATTTATCAAATGCTAGGGCGGTGTCAACTATTGAGGGTAAATAGTTATAAAGCCATTGAACTGTATGGTTAAATTTGAAGAAGAGTGATTGGGCTAATCAATGTGTTGTGGCAGCTATAATTCATTGATCAGCTAGTAGGGGCTGGTATTGGTTAGTGCTGATTCTGCTTACATAATTTAATCGTAGCTTAGCTGCTGCTGGTCATGAGAATTTTATTGACCAAAAGGATGTACTTTTGATAGCTCAACTAACTCTTCTCGCACACCAGATAATTGCTTGGCGTAAATAGTTAAGCTTTTTAAGCCGACCAACAAGCGTGATTGTACTTGCGAGAATCGGTTATCCAATTCTGGTGCCCAGCCTTGGGCTAAGAAGTCATCAACATTTTGCACAATGGCATGTAAGGGTAACCAAGTAAGGTGACTATTTTTGGCGGCATAACCTTTTAACAAGGATATAGGGTTGCTACCACCACCAGTGGCTGAAACCCCTATGGCGAAAGCTGGCTTGTGGCCTAGAGGTAAACCGTTGGCCGAGCCATTAGCAGTTAACAATAATAAGTTAACTAGGGCAGGGGGGATCATGCCGCCCCATTCAGGGGTAATAAACACTACCGCATCACAGCTATATAATTGCTTTAATACCGTATCTTTATTATTAATTAATGATGTAGAGTCGTCTCTATTTATTCCGCCTTTATCGGTAGTCTCTCTGCCTATACCATAGTGGTCTAATAAAACCGGGTAACGTGATAAGTCTAAGATTGATGACTCAACACCTTGCATATCATTCAATATATTCGTTTGTAGATATTGCGCGACCGCAAAGCTTTTAGAGTCATCTCTTTGGCTACTACTGACCAGTAGAATATTCAATGTCTTTTCCAATATAGTCTCCAATACCGGCTTCAATAGCTTTGCCATTAGGTACCGCTAGTGCGCAGGTTTTTATCAAGGTTTTCTTAAGTTTATAGTAATTACTTATTAACTTTTTTTATCGAGTTGGATGCATAAATTGCACAAGCACCAGTGATTAAATAAAATACTGCATATTGGTGAGCATTATTAAACATCACATCATCAATAAAATAATATGAAGCCATAAATACTCCTGCGATACCACCACCAAATAAAGCGCCAGAAACAGAAGACATAAGGGTATTGCTATTGTTAGGTTGAGACATACTACTTTCCTTACGTATAACGCCTAGGGTAAATTTAAATAATTGGCGTTAACTTAAATGAGTTTAATTAATTTATTTTTTTAGATTGCTAAATAAGCTTGGCAGTGACAGTTGAGCCAAGATTAAAACACAGAAAACGGTTTTTTGTCCTGATTGAGCGGTTTTTTATCATTCCACATCATCTGTCTTTGTTGCAAAGCTGACTTTGTTCCAATGTATATAGCCCCGGACATTAAGCAGTAAAAAGGCGAAGTTTCCTAATGCCATGCCGTAGCTAGACATAAAAAATACTCCTAAAATAATCCAGAATACGTTCGATATAGCAAAAACTACAAAGCCAATTTTTAGTTTGTTACCCAGTAAATAAGCGCCATATAAACTTAACGATATAGCGAGCCAATCTATGGCATAGTGCGCAAAAATATTTTCCATTTACCTAAGCTAACCTTCTTTTTATAAACCGGTATTTATCAACCGATGACCTACTTGCCAGTGACTTGAACACAATTAACTTGATCGTAATTGACTTGACCAGAATTGATATGGCGCATTAACCTTATACCACCTAGGTCAGTAGAGAAAGCCAAGTCGAGATAAAATGATTTCATATTAGGTAAACAATATTACTCTAAGTGTTTTACTACTTTAAGCCCCTGGTGATACTTAACTAAGTTTATAAGCCTATAAATTTTTAGCTAAAGCTTTACCGCTATGCTCGACACTAACAATGACATCAAAGAGAATGGCTTTATAGATAAAATCGGCGAGGAAATAGCCCATCAGCTAAAATAACTTTTTGTAAAATGAGTTAAGCAGGGGAGCGTTTTCGGGTATTCGTAGCTAGATATTTATAGGTGATTTTTTGTAGGGAATTTTCGTAGATAGGTTCTCGTAGGTAAATTACTGAGAGAAATTGAGCGGGCTAAATGTTTAAGCCCGCAGCAAGGTTTGCCTAATGATTAGTTGTATTAAAAGCAATCATAAGTAGAAAATTAGTCTAGTTTATTATCGTTAATCAACTAGCCCTGCATTAATTGCATCTTCAATGTCTTCTGCTGTCCAGCCCTTACAATCATTATATGTTTGACCACAGTGACAGCTTGCTTCAATCATATCGAAATATTTCCATGTATCGAACACTGGTAATAAGTTGTTTTTGCTTGTTAAGTTGCAGTCACTTCATTTACTGTAGCTATCTACTCTGTTGAGGCCGGTGTTTCTTTTAGTAAGGCTATACCAAAAGCTAAAAACCAAAGGATCTGCCCTAAACCAAAGAGTGCAGTAGTCAGCTCAAAAAAAGGATTTTTTGATAAAAAGAAAAGTCCTGAAAAAGCGTTAAAATCCCGGCAACAGCAACCAAAGTACCCCAATAATGTAGCCAAGCGTAAAATATTTTACTCTTTAAACCCACGTAGCTAATCGCCAATAGCCACACGGCACCAACGAGCTCAATGCCACCACCTAATGCGTCAACAACAATAGAAATAGTGCGGTAAATTATCAGCGTTTGTTCTGAATCTAAGGCATGGTATTTGACTATCGCAGCAAGACTGGTAAGGAAAATCAAACTACTTGCCAGCACAAGGAAAACCCAAAGGCAGCCTACAATAGCGGTGAATTTCATCAATTCAGGAGAAGCCTGTTTAAAACGTTGATAAATAGACTGCACCAAGATAATAAGCGCAAAACTGAATAAAAGCCCACTCACTAAATAGCCAATAAAAAACGTATCTCGATTCTCAATGATAAACTCAAGATAACGCTCAGGTGTGTTATATCCGCTGGCATCTAGAACACCAAAAAATAAAACAAAGCCAAATATATAAGTGAAAGCTTCTGTTATTGCCGCTATGCCACCCCATTTTTGTATGGTCATGATTATTCCTTATCTAGGTGATTGGTTACACTGATTAGGGTACAAAGCACTTAACGTTGTAATGACATTAACGCTAACATTATCAGTATCAGTAATTGGCTGAAGTTCTTCATTATTTGGGCTAAGCCAGAATACTTGCATGCCGACAGCTGTTGCTGGTTTAATATCCTTTTCGAAATTATCACCAACCATGGCAACACTTTTGGCAGGTAAACTGAGTTTTGTCAAAATAGCTTGGAGAAATTCAGCACTGCCTTTTGATAAACCTAAGTTAGCTTTACAAAAATAACCTGAGATGAATTGGCTTAAACCTACCCTCTCAAAAGCCAATTTAATTTCTAATGTAGTGGAGTCGGCCGCGCCAGTGGCAATATATATTTTGCAGTGTTTGGATAATGCTTCAAGAGTTTCTTTTGCGCCAGAAACTGCCTCAACATTTTGCCAATCACACATTTTTCCGCTTGCATCAGGGAAGTCGACCATTAAAGTGTCGCCCCAATCAAAAAGGTATACCTTTATCATAAAACCTCCGTGTAAATTGTTTGCTGTTAAATACTTTTATCTCTGTATTTTTAAATATTAGCCTTGATTTAAACCAAGCTGTTTTTGTTTTTTTTGGTTAAACCAAGTGAAACTAAGCGATGGGACTCGGTGAGATAATACTGTAGTTCTTCATCTTTTACTTTTGTACTGTCGAATTGCTGAATCCATTTCATGCCGCGATTAGCAAAGTAGGGCGCTGGTTTATAACCATCACACTCACTTAAAAAACTGAAATTTAATGGTGAGGTTTTAAAGGTAAACGCAGCTTGTTGGTCTTGGCTCCAACCACCAATAGCAAAAACTTTACCACCGACTTTCCAAACATGTGAATTGCCCCATTGCATTACATAGCTAGTTTCAGCTAAAGAACCACAAAATTTATTAAACTCATCGTAGCTCATGATAACGCCTCACTTTGATACTTACTGATAAAACTTAATAGAAAATAGCTAACCAAACTGTTGCTTCATCAGCTGATGTTTCAATCACTCTATGCTGTTCATGGGCTTTGATATTTAAGTAATCACCTTGCTTAAGTGTCACCTTATCACCATTAATATATTCAATGACACCATAACCAGATAAGACTATAAGCCATTCATTTTCATCTTGATCATACCAACCAGTTTCTGGCGATGTTTGTCCCTTTGAGACAATACGCTCAACCCTCAATTTTTCGGTAATGAGGATATCTTCGAATATTTCATTAGTTAGTTCGGCAGGAATATTGCTAAATATATTGGTCACGAGTTTAATCCTCTAAATATTATTTAAGTAGAGCTAGCCGTTTCACTAATAAGTAGATAATTAGTGGCTGATTTGTGGTTAATAGTTAGCTTATATTTTCGCTAAGCAAGGCATGGGCAGGATTAGTCGTTTGTGCTAAATACAGAGTGATTTCTTTGTGTGCTTGGCGAAATGGTTTGTATAGGTGAGACTTTAATTCTTTCTTAACTGGTTTTACCGCTATGCCTTTAATGACACAAAATAAGGCCAAGGCATAAACCGTTTCTAATTCAGGTAATGCTGCTTGTCGATTAAGGCTACGGTTGTTACATGAGCCACAACCACCTTTAAATTGGTAAGCTGTATTAGCGAAAATAACACCAAAGCCCATAAAACAGGCAACTAAATCTATGGTTTGTGGCAATGCTTCTTTGCCACTTGGAGCGCTTACACTTGAAGCAAGAGCATCATGTTGATTCACTAAAATACCTGCCTGAATTTGTACAAAATAAGCAATCATATCTTGCGGTTGGTTCAGCTGACTGGAGTGAAAAGCAATGTCTATGTTTGTGTCTAACTTTAGGTCTAAGTCTAAGCCAGGCATTACTGCTTCACCCTCTACCTTGTAGCTTATATTCGATGTAGCTTTAGCATTGCCTTGCGTGCTTACCTTTGCGCTTTCACCTCGCAGCCGAGACTGAAAAAACAACTGCGGCATTGGCTTTGACACAAAATGATCACTGGATACCAAGTTTAGTGGCCATGAGGTCATGCCAGTATACTTAAGAGTATTAGAAAAAATAGTATTCGCCATTTCATCAACACTGCTGGAACTGCCCGGATAAAAAGAATTATTGGGTAATATCAGCTCACTATTTTTTTGAAGAAACTCACCGTCAAGTTGCTGCATACACCAAGAAAAAGTATCAAAAATCCATTCTTTCGATGATTCATCAATAATAGGTTTCGCTTTAAAAAAAGTTGATAACATTAACTGCTAGTCCTTATTTATTATTTAGTGACTGTCCGGTGATTGTTTCATAGTTGTGTAAAAAATGGATTAGTCATAGCTTAGTCGCTCATGACTATATCTAAGTTTTAGCGCTAGCGTTAGCTAATACCAAACAGATCAGTTAATTAGTCTGATTGGTATAATACACCCGCGGGTAAGGTGCCTGCTACTATGCTATTTTTTCTGTGCACTGACTCCCATCAGATGCTCTACCTTGACCACGTTCTTAAAACCAGCTGCTTTTAATCGGCGGATGACGCCATCAACAAAGCTGCTGCCTTTCTTTACTACATGTGGATTGCCAGTGTAATGAAAAAGTCGTCCGCCTGGACGTAGCACACGGCAAATTTCTCGGTAGAATTCTTCGCTATAAAGTTCGCCGGCGAGAGAAAAACGTGGTGGATCGTGAATTACTGAATCGAATGAAATTGAAGGCATTGTGCCTATCAGCTCATAGCTACTGCCTTGACGTTGTACAATACCGTCATTGCCCAAATCTTTTGACCAAGGGTTTTGCGCGCGCAGTCCAATTACCTGAGGGCTCAGTTCTATGGTAAGCACTTCGCTTGCACCTAATCGGTGGGCAGCTATGGCCGCGTAGCCGAGTCCGCTACAGCAGTCTAATACCTTGTCACCTTTGCGCACCGCCTGTTGAGACATTTCGGAAGCACTGGTAAAGGGGTCTGTACCCTTGGATATATGCATTTTAACGCCGCTAATTTCTAGCAAAGGTGCACCTTGGGTAGGAACTAGCTTGTAGTAACCAGAGCTGCGGTCTTCCAGTGGTTCCATATCACCATCGCTGCAGAGGTAGATACGTTGGGTTTTCTTGACGATTTTTTTCAGTTCGTTAATGGAGAGTTTATTGTCTTGGTCGAGAACTAGCTCTTGGTCAATGATGGAAAATTCTTGCTCTGAAATATTCAGGTCAGTAGAGAGCATAACGCAGGACAGTCCTTTAGCAATGGCCTCCAGCGCTTGTTGGGCATTTATTGTATGAAGGTAGTAGCCGAGCATATCGTTTGTCTATTGGTGAAAAATACTGAGCGCATTATACACGCTTCAGTGTTTCAGGCTTAGTTAAATAAGCCATTAAGCCGGTTCTTAAATATACTCATTCAGTCGATGTAATCAAGCGACTGAATGGCCACTTTATTTTATTTGATACAATGCTAATAAGTTAGCTATTGTGCTTGAAACGTATGTTCAATAATACCGTTATAAGTAACTAATAGCTGTTGGTTAAATGTGAAATAAAGTGGTATGAGGCAGCTGTTTATGCATTTTTTTACAATGATTCTTACGCATTTTTAGTGCGAATAAGAGAGTATGTTTTTAGTATAGATATACTAACTATTAACAAGAGAACTTGCTAATAAATGTTGATATAAAGAGCTTGGGAAAAGGTAGCATATCCGCTACCTAACAACTTTACCTAAGTTTTTAATCCCCTAACCTTTTATATAACTCATCTTTAAAATAATAATTACCATAGTCATCACGCATCTTATAATTTTCAATGGCATGGGCTACAATTCTAGGAGAGAAAGCTACAAAAATAGCTCCCATATCACGAATGACCGGAGGACATGTATTCCTAACCATTTCACGTGAGCCATCTAAATTGACACATATAATCGTGCAACCTTTCTCGATAGCAACTTCAGCTTCCCATTGAACATACTTATGTTTGCTTTTTGTATCCTTGCCAATGAGCATGACATACTTATCGGCCATATTTATACGCTCTCGACACTTGGTTTTGATAAACTCTTCATTTTCAGAAGCTAAAGCATCATTCAACTGACAATCATTAAAGTCCAAATCAATATTGTTGTTAGCTCTCCATGCTTGCATCAACCTGTAATCATCAATATCTGTACTACTAAAACCTACAAAAGCATTCGATAATCCCATTATTGTATTCCTAAGCTAATTGGTTACTGTTGAGAGGTATAGCAGTCTATTGATTCTGTTTTAGTACAAATCTACTTATACCGTTTTTAATTAACTTTATCGTAACAATTTAATTAATAACATTACACGCCATGTCAAGAAGTAAGTAACTAATAATAATAGAAAAACCTGAGGTATTGATATCGCAGGCTTTTGAAGGAAGTATATATTGTCTTAAATTAAGCCATAAATACCCTAATGACTAGTGCCTTTCTCATAACTAATTTTGTTAAAAACATTGTACTTACCGGACGGTTTTTTCATTGGTATAAGTTTCACTATTTCTAAGGTGCTCTTATCAATAACGTGTACCTTTTCGTTATTGGGACCAAAGAATACATCGGTCCATGCATAGGGGGAGTTAGTGTGGCTGCGCATAAAGAACCCCGGTCCTTCGGTTTTTATCTCCTTAATCACTTGCCAAGTTTCCATATCAATAACGGTAATTTTACCTTCTTTGATATTGAGTGAAGCAAACACTTGTTTGCCTTGATAGTTCCAAGTAATTCCAGAGCCTAAATGTGGCATACCGGTTAAAGCGATAGAGGCAACTTTCTTTTTGGTATCTAGGTTAATTACTTGGCCATTGTGACTGTTTTGCGCTGTGCCAATTAAGTTGATGTAATCAGGGTCAAAGAAAAAATCATTTAAGTAATCATCGGTTTTAATACGGCGAATAGGGAATTGATAGCTTTTTTAGATAAGTTAGCCCTTGATAACCCTGAAACTGAAGTGAATGTCACTAAGCAATAGAGGAAGCAGTAAAATAGGTAGTAAGAGCTGAAATAGAAATAGCGGCCACTTAGTTACTAAAAATATAATCCCCTTGTCTTGCTTGAGAAAGTAAGTAAGGGGCTTTTTTATTTGTCGCAATGGGGATTAGTCATGACATCATTGTTGCAAGTGGTATAATTAGCTTATTCAAACCAGTTAAGTTAAACATAGTTGCCACCTTTGGCTGCTTAGGAAAAAAAATGACTAATAAAGATATTTATAAAAACAACCCGTTACATGGCACTAGCCTTGAAACCGTATTAACTGAACTAGTTAATCAATATGGCTTTGAAATTTTAGCCGCTTATATGAACCTAAATTGCTTTAAGCAAAACCCGAGTATTGAGTCGACTATCAAATTCTTGAAAAAAACCTCATGGGCACAAGAAAAAGTTGAAGCCTTTTATATGTATCAATATAACAGTTTGCCAAAAGCTGATGATGCTAATTTTGAATTACCGCCACGTGATCGCATTGTGCCATGTGGACTTGAGCAAAGACCACCGAAAGAATTGAGTTTAGAAGATGCTGAAGAGCTGCGTATTAAACAGGCTAAGAAAACCCGTGAACGCGCAGCCGCATCAAGACCTGCTAACCCTTGGGGTAATTAGTTGCTTTGTAGGAGATAATTTTTTCTCGAATTTTTGAGTTGTCAGTCAGTTTTTCGCGGTTAAACTCGCTCCTACAAGGATCTTATGGATTTATTCTCTGCTTTACTCGACGAGCCGCTAAATATTCTACCAAACGATGGCGAGGTTAATTACTACGGCGAAATTATTCCGCTTAGTGACAGTGACTTTTATTTTGAGCGCTTACTTAACAATATTGCTTGGCGGTGCGATCAAGCATTAGTGTTTGGTAAACTCATCGAGACGAAAAGAAAAGTCGCGTGGTGCGCTGATACCGTTGATGGCAAACCTTTTGCCTACACTTATTCAGGCGTTACTAGGCATTCGATACCTTTTACCCAAGAGCTATTAGCTCTGAAGAAACTGGTTGAACAACATAGTAATGAAAGTTATAACTCTTGTTTATTAAACCTCTATCACTCAGGTGAAGAGGGCATGGCATGGCACAGTGATGGTGAGCTGGATTTGAAAAAAAATGGCGCCATTGCCTCGTTGAGTTTCGGCGCAGAGCGAAAGTTTTCCTTTAAACATAAGCTATCAAAAGAGGTTGTGGCTCTGCAACTTAAACCTGGTAGTTTGTTAGTGATGAAAGGCACAACCCAGCAACATTGGTTACATCGATTACCCCCAACTAAGAAAGTATTAGAGCCGCGAATAAATCTTACCTTTAGAACTATAGATAAGCCTGAACTCAAGTAAAGTAGCTGTGCTTTGCTTAACTTTTAGCGTAAATTTTGACGCTATATTTGGCTTAATAAATGCAGCGCTTATATCAATAGTTATCGACAGCTACTCAAAGCAGTAAAGATCAGTAGATAGCAATAAGCGTGATTTAACTTAGTTTAACCTCAGTTTTTATATGTTTTAGCCGATAAAAAGGGTAGAGCAACTGTTTTATAACCCGCTTATGAACTAAGTTTGCGTACCGTTAGAAATGGTGGACATTATGACAATTGAAAAGCAAAGGCATTACTTGTTATACGGTAATCGCGCAGTAATCTATGTGGCAAGTCTCGTTGGACTTTTTTTTGAGGTGAATATTGCTTATGTGGTAGCGCTAACCTTATGGTTATGGCTACCACAGTGTTTATTATTAGAATTAAATTTAATTAGAGCGATCAAACATTAACAGCTATAAATCTAACTTCTAAAGCTATTGAAGGTAACAATGACTTAAGGTCGTTTTCAGCTAAAGTAACTATGCCACTACACTATGCACTTAAATGCACGTAAGAAGCAGTACTAGGCATCATCAAGCTATTATAAGCATCCATTTGCTTATTAGCTAAGCTCTGATTAAAAGCGTTGTTTGCTACTTCAGCAACTTTGTTAGCGGACTCTATTGGCAAAATAGTAGGCAGTTCATGCTCTGGACGTTGTCCAATACCTTCTTTTACTTCTTGATGTAATTCATATAGTGCAGCATAAGTATCCGTTAAGGTAGACACTGCATTTATGTTGGTTGAATTGTTACTTTGAACGTCACTATTGGTACTTTCTTGCAAATAGATATCAAAGAGTTTTTGCTGCTGCTGGTAATATGACTGCATCAAATCAACATCTTTAGCGGTTTGATAGTTTGATTTGAGGTTTTCTACTTGCTCAGCTATTTTGTCATCAGCACCTTGTTGTAAGGTGTTCTTTTGCTCAGGTGTTAATATGTCGCTTAAGTCAGAATGAGACTCACCATGTGGTCTAGCAGATGATACTGGCTGAATTTGTTTGAAGCTAGCCGTAGAAGAAGTTATTTGCATTGTCATGTTAACCACCTTGCTTAATTTAATAAGAAGTTACACAAACCAAGTACTGACTTGATGTAAATATGATAGTTAAAAGTGCTTGGACAAATTGTAGTCGTTTGTAAATGTCTTGCAATAAATTGTTGTTTGTTTTTTGTACTGAAGGTGTAGTAAAGCTTGACCTTAAATAAGTTGAGCAAGTTCATTTATTCAAGCAAGGACAAGCAAAAACAGTGCTTTGATTGTCCTAGTTCACTTATCAATACATCTTAGTGCGGGGCGGGGTTTAAATGTGCATAATCGGCTTTAACTGCCACAATAGTGTTTAACCTTGCTTTCGCCATAGCTTCTTTTATCGCTAGGCCTTGCAAACCTTGCTCAACAAAAGCTTTTGCAGTTACTCCTCTTGCTGCTTTTACCGCCGCTTGTAAGTACTCTTCTTGTGGATATGGGCGCTGTTCAAAACCTAAACGACCTAAAAAATCAGCCTTACAAGCCATTAAAAAGAAATCAAACTCTTCTGGTTTACGCCAAATATCTAAGTGATTGAACATTTTTAACAGTGTGCTAGCTTTGAGCTCAAAGGCTTTATGACAATGTAAGTGATATTCACATACTTTTAGCGCCAGTTGTTTGTAGTGTGTCGGTACTTTCAGTTGCTTAGATATTTTCTCAACGAGTGGTAAGCCTGATTTTTCATGACCTTTATGGCTAGGTAATAAATGAGTCTCGGTAATACCTTTACCTAAATCGTGGCATAGTGCGGCAAAGCGAATAGCGGTTTTATTATCATCTTGCAAGTTGGGGGCTAATTGAGTTAACAAAACGGCTTGTTGCAATACCATCATAGTATGCAGACCACTGCATATCTCCGGATGCCAAAGGGCTGGATTCGGAATGCCCCATAAAACGGCAAGTTCAGGCCATAATTCCTCTAAGGCATTACATTGCTTAAGTACTTGAAAGAATACCTCGGGATTACCTGAGTTAATGTCAGCATTATCGCCGCCATCAGCCAAACTTAATTGCATTTCTTGCCAAACACGTTCAGGGGTTAAGGTTTTTAACTCGCCACTGGCACTAATTTCCTGCATTAGGGCAAGTGTTTCATCGGCTATGGTAAAGCCGTATTTATGATAGCGGGCGGCAAAACGTGCTACCCGTAATACCCGTAACGGATCTTCAACAAAAGCGTCACTGACATGGCGTAAAATACGATCGTTAAGATCTTTTTGACCATTGTAGGGATCGATAATGTCACCGTTATCAGCCATTGCCATGGCATTTACCGTTAGGTCGCGTCTTAATAAATCTTGTTCAATGGTGACATCTGGGGCGAAGTAGCAACTAAAACCAGTATAACCTTGGCCTTGCTTTCGCTCTGTACGGGCGAGGGCATATTCAGCTTTCGTTTGCGGATGTAAAAAAACCGGGAAGTCTTTACCTACTTGTTGGTAACCTAGCTTTAGCATTTGTCCAACACTGCTACCAACCACTAAATAATCTTTGTCTTTAATAGGGCGGTTAAGTAGCTTATCGCGCACCGCACCACCGACTAAATAGCTGTTAAGTTGGCTATGTTTACTTTTAGAGTTGTTGCTTGACAAGGTACGACCAAAATGAAGAGGAGATTAGCTAAAGTGTATCATAAGGCCGTAGAAAATTCAGGGAGGGGCAGTTAGGACAAAACAGCATTGAATGCTGCTTTATCCATATAGTCCTATTTAGCTATTGCTAGAATTGAACATTAAAACTGCTTGTTAAAATTGGTAGTTAAGACCAATATTAACCGTGGTTCCTAGACCTTTAATATTGTAACCACCATAAGTGTAGCCTTGTGATTTTGTCGGGTAGTAATCTTGGTTAAATAAGTTTTCTACGCCGATAAATACTGACCAATCGTTAGCAAAATCATAGTTACCGCTTAGGTTTACTATTTGATAACTATCAATAGGGCCTTGGTCGCCAACATACTCACCGTCAACGGGGTCAAAGCGCTTACGATCGCCCACATACAAATAATTTAGCGCTAGGCTGATATCATTATTAGGGTTCCAGTTGATATTTACCGTCGCCTTAGGCGGACTAATTTGTTTAGCACCTAAATAAACATCAGCTTCAGTATTCTTACCTTCAACCCAGCTATAAGTAGCATTTACCGCCCAAGCTTCGTTGATATCATAATTGATTAGTGCTTCATAACCGTAGATTTCTTGTGGTGCTCGCACTGGCATATAAACACCCGTTGCTTCATCAAACTTATTGGTAGTGCCTAACTCTGAAGTACTGAAATAGGTAGCAAACTCAAAATGCACTTGTTCGAAGTCTGAGCTAAAACCGAGTTCATAATTATCGATAATAGAAGCCTCGGTACGAATAAGTGAAATATCGGTAACTGTTGCTGTACGTAACAAGCGACCAGTATCAGATATATCAGCCCCTTGTGAGTAGCTGATAAACGGGCTAAACAGTGCTAGGGCATTATATTTAACACCAATGTTATAAGTGGTGGCTTTATAATTTAAAGTATCACCAGTGACATTAACGGGGACAGAGCATTGGTCAATTTTTTTACATAACTTCAAGGTACTGTAATCATTAACGGTTAAATCAATATCTTCTTGTCTGACGCCAAACTTAATAACAAGGTCATCATTAAAAATAAGCTTGGTTTGTAAAAATCCGGCGAGACTTTCCATATCCATTTCAGGCACCCAAACTCGGCCATCTACCATGGGTTGAGAGGTGACATCATTAAGGGCATCGACCCCGTAAATGAAAGTAGCCTCAAGTGAGTTGCCATTATCAAAGCTGAAATCAACCAGGGTATTAAAGGTTACCCTTAGGCCTTTTTTCTCTGAGTTTATTAACGATTGACCGCCAGAATAGCCCTCTGCAGGGTTAGCTAATGTTGGTGAATAAAAGAAGATATTCTCAACTTCTTGGCGGTAAAGATCGACCATCAATCCTGTTTGCGTAAAGACTTCATCATCGACATATTTAAGCATCATATTATGGTTGGTCGGACCTTGAGGCTCACCGAGTACCGATTTACCAGCAGGTACTGGGATCGCTTGGGTTTTTTCACCTATATTTCTGTCGCCTATTTGATCTATTAGATCAACGTCTTGCTTTGATTGAAAATAGTTATAAGTAAACTGTAACGATTTCTCCTGGTCAAAGTGATAACCAAGCTTGGCAAAGTAATCTTGCATTACCGCATCAGAAAGGCCGTATTTTAATCCTAAAATATCACCATCAGCATCGCGCTGTAAGCCATTTTTTTCATAACTGGCATTGAAGACATAATTGAAGTTATTTACTTCACCATTAATGCCACCTTCATAACGCTGGCCGACTGAATCTTCAATCTCTATCGCACTAAAGCGACTTGAAATACTGGCATGGCCGCTTAGCGCTTTATCACTGTTTGCTTTTTTAGTGATGTAATTAATAATGCCGCCGGCAGCGCCGTTACCATAAATAGAGGTAGCGCCTTTAATCACTTCAATGCGCTCTATAACACTGGCATCGAGTGTTCTTATACCTAATGCGCCATTACGCAGTGGTGTAGATTGTGGCACGCCGTCAATCATTACTAACGGCGCTCGGCCACGCAATGTTTGTCCTGAATTACTGGAAGTGCCAGTACTTGGCGCCATGCCAGGTACTAAGTTAGCTAATAAGCTTTGAATCTCAGAAGATACTTTTAGCTGCTGTGCTATTTGCTTTTGGGTGATTATGGTTATTGAGGCAGGCACTTCATCTATGCTTTCGGCAATGCGACTACCGGTAACAATAATTCGTTCAATATCTTGTTGGTTAGATTTTTTCTGAGCTTTTTTCGTTTGCTGCTCTTGTTTCGTTTGAATAACGTGGTCTTCTTGATTCGTTTGGCTGTGTGCTTGGCCTGCTATGATCAGTGCCAATAGCGTAAGGGATGTTTTTAACACCTTATCTTCCTTCTAAGTATTATGAGTTAGTAATTATCCGCCTGCATGGTAATGATAATGGTTTTTATTTGCAATCGATTGTTACGCATTTGCTCTAAATTTGTTAACTCTTTGACATCCATCAAACAAGCGGTTAATTTTGTACCTTACTTTTCCTGCTCAGCACACGCCATGTACCGAAATTTTTTCTCCTTAAGTGAACTACCTTTTTCTATTTCCCCGGATCCTAAATACTTATTTATGAGTGATAGGCACAGGGAAGCGTTGGCACACTTAACATATGGCTTAGGAGAAGTTGGTGGCTTTGCCTTACTGACGGGAGAAGTAGGTACGGGTAAAACCACCATTAGTCGTTGTTTAATGGAGCAATTGCCTGAAAACACTCATGCCGCTTTTATTCTTAATCCAACTTTATCCTGTCAAGAATTACTGGCGACCATATGCGATGAATTAAAAATTCGTTATCGAAAAAACGATGCCAGCTTAAAAAACTTAACCGATAAAATTGCCGAAAAGCTGCTGAAAAATCATCAAAATGATATCAATACGGTATTGATCATTGATGAAGCCCAACATTTACAACCGGAAGTATTGGAGCAGCTGCGCTTGCTAACCAATTTAGAAACCAATACTAAAAAGTTATTACAGGTGATTTTAATTGGTCAGCCGGAATTACAGCAATTATTACAACGTCGAGACTTACGCCAGTTAGCCCAGAGAATTACCGCAAGATATCATTTAATGCCCCTAACAAAGCAGGAGTTGCATCAATATATTCAACACAGGTTAACTGTTGCTGATTGCGCTAGAGCCCTGTTTGATAAGGCAGCGTTAAATAAAATTCATCATCTGTCGCAAGGTGTGCCCAGATTAACTAATTTATTGTGTCATAGCGCCTTGATGTTGGCTTATAACCAAAATGATAGTGTCGTTAATAAGAAGACGGTTATTGCTGCGGCGCAGCGAGCACTGGGTGACGACTTAACTAGTAAGCCAACACTAAATAATTATAACGGTGCCCTGGTATTTTCCACGGCATTAAGTGTTGCAGCTTTTTTTGCTTTAGCAGGGTTTTGGTGGGGACAAACACAAGCGCCTTTAAATGAAGTTGTGGTAAGTACCACTAAAGTTGAAGTAAAGACAGTTGAGCTAGTAAATCCTGTTGTAGATGAACCTAGTAAAGCGAAAGTTACAATGATTAGCAGCGCACAAGCAGAGCACAATTCAACAGAGCATACTTTAGCAGAGCGTACTTTAGCCGAGAATCATTATTCCAGCCCAAAAAACTCAGCAAGTAATCCTGACCTTATACCGGCGAAGCAAGCTAACAATGCTGCCATTGAATACAAAGTGGAGCCAGCGCCCTCAGTTGCTAAGAGCACTAGCCAATTAAATACTAGTCAAAGGAACACTGACAAGACAATAATTGTCAGTGCAGAAAAGAAAAGCTTAGCCAATAATAATTATGAAGATTATCAAGTAAAGAAAGTTGCAGGTGTCTCTAATGATTTATTAGCACGATTTCAGGCGGCACTTGATGAAACTAATGATGAAAGCAAGGCTGACAACTTAGCTGAACAAATAGCTAGCAGTCAGTCATCTAACTCTCATTCAGTTAGTTATCAGCCAGTAAACTTCCCGTCAGTAAATGACAGCTCATTAATCAAGGGTAATATTTTTGACTCACTTTATAACAGTAATAACTCAATGGCAGCTATTAGGCCGCTGGCACAAATGCCACAACAAATCCAAAATTCCATACCGAGTTTAGATTTTGAACAACATATATATGCTTCTGATGGCCAAGGTTGGGTAAAAGTGAATGGTCGAGATCGTTATGAGGGCGACTATATTGGCGATAATTTAGTGGTTGAAAAAATATTACCGCAAAAGGTCATTCTATCTTTTCAAGGCGAAACTTTTAGTTTACCGGCTTTAACTAATTGGTAGACCTTTACGCTTTTTAGCTAGCGGGTAACTTCGCTTAAGGGTAGTAGGGTCTGTTGATCTTTCAGGGTTAAAATTTATTCAATTTAAAACGGGATTAATCGCGGCGCGAGCTTTGTATCATAGTTATTCTATTAAAAAAATCGAGCAACAATAAGTAGGTTCGTTTTAAATGAACCCAAAGGGCAGCACTTTTTTGAAATTTATACTGCGTTATCGTATGTTCATGTAGCTAGCTACACTTCACATGCTCTGCCTTGCCTAAATATCAAACATGTTGCTGTAAAAATAATCTCGAAAAATCAACAGACCTTAAAGCATCAAAACAAAAAGCCCCGGTAAGTCATAACTTACCGGGGCTTTTTAAATTATGCTATTAACTAATAGTTGTTAACTAATTATACCAGTAGAGTTTATTGCCAAGCGGGCATTTTAGCTTCAAAGGCTTTAATGGTATCAAGCTTATCTAAAGTCCAACCGACGCTGTCGACACCATTTTCTAAGCTATATTGTTGAAATTCATTTAAGCTAAATTTAAACGAAAGTTCGCCGCATGTAATCAGGTTATTTGGTAAATCCACTTTCAAGGTTAGCTGGGTATCAGCAGAGAGTTTGAATAACTGTTCTATTTCAGCTTCGCTTAATTTAATAGGTAAAAGCCCAACGTTGATACAGTTTCCGTAAAAAATATCAGCGAAACTAGACGCTATGATGACTTTAAAGCCATATTCTTGCAGTGCCCAAGGCGCATGTTCACGGCTTGAACCACAACCAAAATTTTCACCCGCTAATAAAATACTGGCTCCTTTATATTCGGGCTTGTTGATGACAAAATCAGGATTTACCTGGGTGCCAGCATGATCAAGATAGCGACTATCGTGAAATAAGTGTACGCCAAAGCCTACGCGTTCAGTTTTTTGTAAAAACTGCTTAGGGATTATTTGATCGGTATCAACGTTAGCGATATCTAATGGCACAACCAAACCAGTATGTGTGTTAAATTTTTCCATTTTCTGTTCCTCAGTAAGGTTGGCGGTTACGTATTTAAATCAACAAAATGACCGGTGATAGCTGCGGCGGCTGCCATTTCCGGACTAACTAAATGAGTACGGCTACCACGGCCTTGACGACCTTCAAAGTTACGGTTACTGGTTGAGGCACAACGATCGCCTTCTTCTAACACATCATCATTCATGCCCAAACACATAGAGCAACCGGGTAAGCGCCATTCAAAACCAGCATCAGTGAATATTTTGTCTAATCCTTCACTTTCAGCTTGCTCTTTCACGCGGTAAGAGCCAGGAACTATAATGGCATCTACGCCCTCTACTACTTGCTGACCTTGATATTGCTGAACAACACCGGCAGCCGCACGTAAATCTTCAATACGTGAATTAGTACAAGAGCCAATAAATACTTTATTTACTTGGATATCTGTCATCTTGGTACCAGCAGTGAGGTCCATGTACTTAAGGGCATTAATACAAGACTCTTTTTCCACCGGGTCACTGAAATCTTCAGGTGAAGGTACAATACCGTCGACACTAATAACTTGCCCAGGATTTGTGCCCCAAGTGACTTGTGCTTTAATGTCTTTTGCTACAAGTGTTATTACCGCATCAAATGTTGCATCAGCATCTGATTTTAAGTTTTTCCAATCGACAACCGCTTGTGCAAATACTTCACCTTTTGGCGCGTATTCTTTGCCTTCTACATAATCAAAAGTGGTTTGGTCCGGTGCTATTAAACCGGCTTTGGCACCAAATTCGATACTCATATTACAAACAGTCATGCGCTCTTCCATACTTAGCGCTTCGATAGCTTCACCACAGTATTCAACCACATAACCTGTTGCGCCAGCACTACCTGTTTTTCCTATAATCGCTAATATTATATCTTTCGCGCTAATACCTGCACCGACGTGACCTTTAACTTCTATTTTCATGGTTTTTGCTTTGTTTTGACGTAAAGTCTGGGTAGCAAAAACATGTTCTACTTCTGAGGTACCAATACCAAAAGCAAGAGCACCAAAAGCGCCATGGGTAGCGGTATGTGAATCACCACAAACAATAATAGTGCCTGGTAAGGTCAAACCTAACTCAGGCCCAATAACATGAGCAATACCTTGGTTTTTGTGACCCATATCAAACAGCTCGATACCAAAGTCTTTACAGTTTATTGCTAACGCGCGTAATTGGTTAGCAGCACCTTCACCAGCAGCATCAATTTTAATTGAGCGAGTTGAAATATTATGATCCATAGTGGCAATGGTACGTTCAGGGTGGCGTACAGGGCGATTATGAAAACGTAAACTGGCAAAAGCCTGTGGTGAGGTCACTTCATGAATCAAATGACGGTCAACATACAATAATGGTGTTTCACCTTTAGCATCTTCAACTAAATGGTTTTGCCATAATTTTTCATACATGGTTTGTGGGCTAGTTGTTGTCATCTTATGCGTTCCCTTTTGCCTGAGAAATAATTTGTTTACAGATATAATCACCCACTTCACTGGTCGATTTAGCATTTGAACGTTCGTTGGCAGGTAATAAATCAGCGGTTAAGATACCATTATCTAGTGCACTACTAACCGCTGCTTCAATGGCTTTTGCTGCAGCTTCTTGATTTAAGCTATAACGAAGCATTAAAGCGGCAGATAGGATTTGTGCAATAGGGTTAGCAACACCAAGACCGGCAATATCAGGTGCACTGCCGCCCGCGGGTTCATACATACCAAAACCATCGCTATTTAAGCTAGCTGAGGGTAATAAACCCATTGAGCCAGTAATCATGGCGCAAATATCAGATAAAATATCACCGAATAAGTTAGGGCAAAGTAAAACATCAAATTGATTAGGATCACGAACTAACTGCATAGCTGCGTTATCAACGTAAAGGTGCTCTAGCTCAACTTCTGGGTAGTCTACGGCAACTTCTTCAACTACTTGGCGCCATAACTGGCTGGTAGCTAAAACATTGGCTTTATCAACGGAGGTTACTTTATTATTGCGCTTTTGTGCTGCTTGAAAAGCAAGGTGAGCAATGCGTTTAACTTCACGACGTGAATAAAACATAGAATCAAAACCGGTTTCTTCTTCGCCTTCGCCTCTACGACCTTTTGGTTCGGCAAAGTAAATATCGCCAGTGAGTTCACGAATAACTAATACGTCAAACCCTTGTGAAGAAATATCGGCGCGCAATGTTGAAAGTGATGATAGTGACGGCTGTAAGGTTGCTGGGCGCATATTACAAAATAAATCAAAATGGCCACGCAAACCTAATAAAGCACAACGCTCAGGTTGTTCTGTTGGTGGCAAGTTTGCCCATTTAGGACCGCCAACACTGCCAAATAAAATAGCATCACTTGCTTCACAGCCTGCCATAGTTGAATCGGGTAGGGCATTACCGTGATTATCAATGGCTGCACCACCAATATCATAGTCTTTAGTACTGATTTCAAAATCAAATATATCTGCTACTGTTGATAATACTTTTTTAGCTTCAACCATGACTTCTGGGCCGATACCATCACCGGCTAAAATTGCTATGTTGGACATGTTTATAACCTTTTAAATTTTAAATGCTCATTAGCGATTGCTTCGCTACTACTAATTTTTTTGTTTGCTTATCTACGTCTCAAAAGTGATTAAGCTTGTTTTGCCAATTTATAATCGGCAATAGTCATAGCTCTATGGATACTGTTTAGTGCATTAATCAATGCTTGCCCTGACGCTTCAATAACATCAGTTTCTAAACCGTAACCGTGGAAGTTTCTACCTTGCCAAGTAATGACTAAATCAGCTTGACCTAAGCCATCTTCACCTGAGCCTTTGTTTGATATTTTGTAGTCACTGACTTCAAATTCAATATCGACACTTTGCTTGATTGCTTGATAAAGCGCATCAACTGGACCATTACCTGTTGCCGCATGTACCTTGCTGTTACCTTTGCCTTCTTCACTATTGCCGCCTTCGCCGCCTGAGGTCAGTTTAATGCTGGCGGTAGCAAAGTCGCCGTCACCACATTGCACATTAATGGTGTCTAGCTGGAAGAAGTCTTTTAAGTCTTTTTGCTGTAACTTAAATACTAGCGCTTCTAAGTCATCATCAAATACTTGACCTTTTTTATCTGCTAGCGCGATAAAGTCACTGTAAAGTTCCTCGATATCATAATCAGACTCTTGATAACCTAAACTTGCCATTCTGTGTTTAATGACGTGACGACCACTGCGCGAGGTTAGGTTTAATTTTGTTTTAGCAATGCCGACACTTTCTGGTGTCATGATCTCGTAGGTATTGCTAGCTTTTAACATGCCATCTTGATGAATACCTGATGAGTGACTAAAAGCATTACCGCCAACAATGGCTTTGTTTAATTGCACCGGCATATTACAAACCGTACTGACTAACTTAGAGACACGGGCAATTTCTTGGTGATTGATATTGGTTTTTACACCTAACAAAGCTTGGCGAGTTTGCATGATCATCGCCACTTCTTCTAATGAACAGTTACCCGCACGTTCACCAATACCGTTGATGGTACATTCAATTTGTCTAGCACCAGCTTGAACTGCTGCCATTGAGTTAGCGACAGCTAAACCTAAATCATTATGACAATGTACAGAAATGATTGCTTGGTCGATGTTTGGCACACGATTAAACAAATCAGTGATAATGCCTTGGAATTCAAATGGCATGGTATAGCCAACGGTATCAGGAATATTTACCGTGGTAGCCCCCGCTTTAATGGCACTTTCAACCATGCGACATAAATTATCAATGGGTGTACGGCCAGCATCTTCACAAGAAAACTCAACATCGTCGGTGTATTTCCTCGCATGCTTAACTGCGTGAATAGCCATGGCTTCTACATCGCTAAATTCTTTACGTAACTTTTGTTTTACGTGTACATCCGAGGTGGAAATAAAAGTATGGATACGAAATTGCTCTGCATCTTTAAGCGCTTGAGCACAAGCATCAATATCGGCTTCAACGGCCCGTGCTAAACCACAAACACGAGCATTTTTGATGGTACGAGCAATTTGCTGTACCGACTCAAAATCACCCGGCGATGAAACAGGGAAACCAACTTCCATTACATCGACACCTAAGCGTTCAATGGCTAAAGCTATTTGCAGCTTTTCATGCACGGATAAACTAGCGTTTAATGCTTGTTCACCATCACGTAAGGTAGTGTCAAAGATAATGACCTGATCATTGTTAACTTGTGGGTTGCTCATGTTTTTTGTCCTTGTAAATCTGATGTCTGCTGTAAAATCATTCGCTAATAACTGCGGACATAAAAAAACCCGCGATTGTTAGCGCGGGTTTTAATTAATTTCTACTTAGTTTTTAATATTTAAACTATTGAAGAAGCAACAAAACCTAGCCGCGCACGATGAGTGCGAGGAGGAGGTTAATGTTAATGTGCTTAATCAATTTAGTCATTTTTTGTTTCTTTTTTAGCATTTGTGTAAAAATTCACAAAAAGCTAATAAATATTCTTTTTAAGAGAAAACTATTCAATGTACTATTAATAGCGCACTTAGCTTAGCAGTGTCAATGGCTAAAATGTAATATGATAGTTAATAAGTAAAGGTTGGGCGGTGTTAAAAACTGATTCTTTATATTCAGTGTCTGAAGATGTTAAAGCTAATAAAAGTAGGGGAAACTTGACTGATTTCATCTTTTCAAGGCAAAAGTAGTTGCTACCTCTAATTAGGTCTTAGTGAAAGACTTTTACATAAAGGTGTCCAATGTACTGTTAAAGGGATAAAACTAGATAACGTTTATATCGATAATACAGCACTATTGCTACCTAACGGTAAGTGAGGCTATCAAAAAACTCGGTAATAGACAGCTTTTTGGCTAACTCATTTACCGTTGCTGCTTTTAAGTTACTCCTGATGTGATTGTCATCGCGATATATTAATTCATTGTTTATATAGGTTTGACAATATTCTTGTCCACATAAGCGTTCAGTTGGAATAATGGCGCTAACATTCGAGAATTTATTAGCAACATCCTTGATCATTTTATCACTACTTTTATGCCATTGATGGATTTTTTTCACATCCAAAATTTTAAAGTTTTCGGGCTTGCATTGCTGTCGTAATAGCTGGGTGTGTTGAGCAAAAGCACATTCATTCAGGTTTTTATTGGGTCGCGGAATATCAGATAACAGTAATACTTTCTTATCACTCAATTGGCTTAACAGCGGTTCAAAAGCTATTTTACTTAAGCTCGCACCTATTTTTGGAAATCTATTTCTCAGGCTAGTATTTACTAAGTTTTCTGGGTGTTCATCGGTATAATGCATTCGAACTTGTCCGGACCATGCCGATGCAAGAATGACTAATTCAACCGAATCGTCTTCTTTTAGCCAGTTAAGCGTTGCCTTGTTTCTAAAGGTACAATTCTTATTAAATTGTGGGTATTTAGGGTAGTGTGATTTAATGTAAGCGGAATTTAAATAAGCAGGGCACTTTCTTGGTGCTATAACTAAGGAAATATTGTTCTTCTTGGCTTGTTGATGCAGTAATTGCCCCCAATGTAATGAATGGCTATCACCCCAAATAATCCCTTTATATTTAGCGGATCCCCAAGGGGAGCCAATCACGCAGAATTTTTCATCTATGCCAGCTAAAGGGGATATATGTTATATACAAGGTATTAAATGTTGGGCTGATATTGCTAAATATGGAGGAATTGTTATTCAAAAATTATAAAATTTTGTTTGATAATGTTAAATATAAAATTGCCATTCTTAATTCAATACCATATTCTATTT
>NZ_JABSOV010000051.1 GCF_013215345.1 Colwellia sp.
AATTTAGGTAGAAAAATAAGCAGTCCTATCATAACCATATGTTTTATAGTGTACTTTATGTGATAAATTTAGAATAAACAGCCTGTAATTTTTGTTTCCAAAAAAGATATTTACCTAAAATGGTGTTAGGTGGCATCCCTCTTGGAACACCAGTCGCCAATGTTACTTGGCAACGTTTAGCCAAACCACCTGCAATCTGCCGTCCTGTAGCTCCGTCACCAACCACTACAACACTCTTTCCTGAAGGAATAACGGATAAAGAAGGTAATAATGCATCATATTGCAATACTTGATCAGACAACTTTGTGCTTATTTCAGGTACATAAGCAACTTGATTCGACCCTGTCGCATTGATTACTGTTTTAGCTGATAGCAACTCACCATTTTCAAGGGCGATCAGAAATTGATTAGCGTTTTTTGTTAGGTTAATAACTTTCGTGCGTTCTCTGATATTGAGTTTAAATGTCTCAATATAATTACAAAGGTAGTTCGCCATTTCAGATATGTCAGGAAACCCATTTTGCTCACCTGGAAATGCTAGACCGGGAAGGTGACACAACTGACGCGAAGTAAATAAGCGCATGCCTTCCAAGCGTTCATCCCATACCTGGCCTACGGTATTCCGTTCTAGCAGTAGGTAATTCAGGCCAATATCTTGCAGCTTTTTAGCTGCAAACAGGCCACATTGTCCCGCTCCGATAATGATGGTGTCAAATGTTGCTATATTAGGATTGTTCATGATCAATCTCACAGAGTAATTTTTTTTCCAAAAAACTGATCATGGAATTAATGGTGGGATAGTCAAAGGCAAGTGTGGGTTCTACTTCAATTTTTAGATGCTCCTCTACAATAGCTGATAGCTGAACATGATCAGCGGAATCGAGACCAAGACGTGAAAATGAAGTGTCGGAATGATTTTCTTTTGAAAAATTTTCAGCTTTAGATGAGATGTAATCAGCTATTTTAGTAATGAGTGTTTTTTTATTGAACTCAGAGGTCATCGTTATATCCTTATTTTTTAATATCATAAAGTAGAGCATTGCATGCAGAGCGTTTTATTTTACCACTGGTTGTTTTTGGTATAACGCCAGGTCTAACAAGCATTAATTTATCAAATGTTATTTCATGGTGTTTACTGACTAGCTCATGAATATCACTCTTCAGTTGGTTTTTTTCTAAATCTCTTAGCGAAACTTTTTTGATTTCAACAATTGCTGCTAGTTTAGTTTGTTGATTATGCTCGAAAGTAAAAACCGCCGCGCCGCTGCCTCCTGCTGAATGCTCATAATTATTGCATGTTCGTTCAATATCATAGGGATAGTGGTTACGACCTCGAATAATCAATAGCTCTTTGATCCGTCCGGTAACAAATAGCATTCCTTGGTGAATAAATCCCATGTCACCCGTTCTTAAATAGCGATAATCATCAGAGGGGATTATTCTTGCATTAAAATCTGATGCTGTTTTTTCCGGGTTATTGATATATCCCTGTGCCACAGACTTACCCGATATCCATATTTCACCTGTTTGATCACAAGAGCATTCATGAAGCGAAACAGGATCAACAATTTTAATCTGAAAGCGAGGTGATATCGCACCACAATTAACAATTTCCAGCCCTATTTTCGACTGTTTAATTTTGCCTTGAGCAAACAGCTTCTTGTCTAGTGTTATTACATCCACACCACTGCTTTTAGGGCCTCCAGAAATAAATAATGTTGCTTCAGCCATGCCATAACTGGGGAAAAACGACTGGGGATTAAAACCGCATTGTGCGAATTTTTTCGAAAAATCTGCCATGGTATCGGCGTTAACAGGCTCGGAACCATTGAGTGCTACTTTCCAACAACTGAGATCAATATGGGATAAATCTTCTTTATCACTAATGAGTTTGACACAATGCTCATAACCAAAATTGGGTGAAGCAGAGCAAAATATCTTATAATGAGAAATCAATTCTAACCATCTGCGAGGACGTTGGATAAAGTTCATCGGAGGCATAAAGACATAAGTTCCCCCCATATATATCGGATGAAGCATATGGCCAATCAAGCCCATATCATGAAATTGTGGTAACCAGCCGCCAGCAATTAAACCTTGTTTATGACCACAACCGTTTTGAATAGCCTTCATGTTATCGACAATATTTTCATGACTAACCATCACGCCTTTAGGCGAGCTGGTAGATCCTGAAGTATATTGAATAAAGGCAATGTGGTCCGGCTGTATTTTAGGCAATGCACTCGTAGACAGTGTAGTTTGCAGCTCATCAATCCAGACAAAAGACGGTTGTGATAAAGTTGGTATATCACTTAACTGTTGAATCAAATTTTTCTGTGTGTCTTTGGTTGTCAGAATTGTCTGGATTTTTGCATCTTCGAAAATATTAATGGTTCTTTCAAATTGTTGTGCGTTACGGGTTACATTAAGAGGTACGGCTATCACTCCTGCGCTAAGACAAGCAAGAAAATTGACGATAAAATCTAATCCTGAAGGATATATAAGTGCGACTGATTTACCTTGGTAACCTAATGTAAGTAACAATTGAGTACGTTCAGAGACTTTCACATTTAATGCCTGATAGCTCAGGTGAACTGCGGTTTCTATTCCTCTTGATTGAAAAACACAGGCGGTATGCATAGGTTGAGATTGCATATGGCCATACACAGTATCCATGAATAGTGGATAATGATTAATTGAGATATCCATGATCAATAACCTGTGCTTATCGCTAAAAGTTGTTCAACGGCAGACACTAATGCTGTGACAAATTTTTCAATATCTTCCAATTGTGTAAAACGTCCAAAACTGATCCGAATAGAGCTTTGTATGTCAGTTTCGTTAATATTCATTGCCTGCAAAACATGTGACAAATTTATTGTTTTATTGTTGCTGCATGCGGATCCCACTGAAATTATAAATCCATAAATTAATTCCATTTGCAACATTAATGATTCCCCTCTGATACCATCTATAGCAATGTTCAGAGTATTAGATAGTGAATTGCTATAATCCGTTGAACCATTGAACTTTATCTTTAATGGCGAGGCTTCTAGTAATGCAACCAAATGTTGTTTACATTGCCAGTTATCACTGTCCCATTGCTCAACTGATTCAGTTACTCTCTGAGCTGCTTTTGACAGACCTACAATAGTAACTAAATTCTCAGTACCTGCACGCATAGAAAATTCCTGGCCACCACCATGAATCAAAGGCTCGATACTATCGATGTCTTTAATGTATAAACTGCCAACTCCCTTTGGTCCATAGAATTTATGAGCCGACAGCGATAGGTAATCTATGCCAAGTTTTTCAACATTTATTTTTCGCTTACCAACTAATTGTACTGCATCAACATGAAAAGGGATTTTTCTTGCTGATGTAATAGTTGCCATTTTTTCGATAGATTGAATTACGCCTGTTTCATTGTTCGCGTACATTATCGTGATAAGCTGGGTGTTGTCTTGAAGTGCATTTTCAAGATCTGAAACATCAATAGCACCGTCTTTTTTTGGCTTAAGATAGGTTACTTCAAAGCCAAATGTATCCGCAAAGTATTTTACGGTATCAAGTACGGAGGCATGTTCTATTTCGGTGGTAATGATATGCCCTGGCTTATCTATATGTTTAAACAAAACACCTTTTATTGCCCAATTGTTGGCTTCTGAACCGCCAGAGGTAAAAAATATATTACTTACCTGAGTTTGAAGCAATTGAGCAACATTTTGTCTGGCTTCATTTATTGTTTTTTTGATCGTTTGTGAATGTCGGTTGTTGCCTGATGGGTTGGCAAATAGTTTCATTGCCGGCACCATTGAATCAATCACATCACTACATATGGGTGTTGTCGCGTTATAATCAAAATATCCGGAAATATGCTGTTGATCCATAAATTATTGTGCTCCAGCGTTGGCTTGTACGACTAGTTGCTGGTGCAACTCCTTCAATATATGAACACAGTGATGTTGTGAAGGTTCAAGTTGACCTAACATAGACTCAATATCTTGGTCGTTTTTTTGATTAATGTCGCTGGTTGTTTTTCCTTCAATTGATTCACAAAAAAGGTTGGCTGTAGCAATAGATGTTGCGCAGCCCCACGCTCTAAATCGTGCTTCACTAATAGTATTATTTTCCACCATTAGCTGGATCTTGATTCGGTCACCACATACAGGGTTACCAATCTCAAATTCGCAATTAGCAAGCGCTATATCCCCTACTTTTTGAGGGTTAGTAAAATTATCTATTATGATATCGTTATACATTTTTGATCCTTAGATACTTTTTGATGAGATACCCAAACGACTTGTTTAACCCTGTATTTCTAAATTATTTGGATATTGTTTCAATAACTGAGATTTAAGCTACAACGGGACATGCGCTAGCGTGTTGATTCTCTTCTTCCAGAACGTCTAATCTTTTATCCAGATTGACGGCACAGCAACCAAATTCTTTCGACTCAGGTAAGCGCATAATATATTGCATGCGTTGACCATTACGTTTGTCTTCTTCCGTTTTTGGTAACAAACGTACTAAATCTTCAGTTAAAATAAACCCTGGGGTAGAACAAGATAGCGGGTCGAGAATTGCCAGTTGCCCAATTTCACCTTCAGGAACTTCTTTATCCAGATTTTTAGGATCTCTGACAGAAAAATGGATGTAAGGAGATACATGTTTAACACCATTTTCATCGTCAATTGCTACTACATTTGATTCAACTAAAGCATAAATATCACGGATCTGTCCTTCTTTGACCCCAAGGTACTCCATACATTCCTGGTTGAACTCATTACGCGATAGCATTTCACCACTAAAACGTTTCCAACCACCTAAAGTGATCACTAAGCTGCTTTTATCAAGTTTGACCTTGGTGTTGGTCGCTTTTAAGAAACGAATAAAACGGTTAATTAAGAATGGAGGACCAATAATATGGCGATCAAATTTATTGTCCCAATTTTCTAGTTGTTCTAGCGACTCTTCAGGTGAAAATGTTTCGTTTTTTACCATAAATTTATGGGTATCTAGTAATCCAGCCAACAGATTAAGTGCTTTAATCATGCCCATTTCAGGGATTTCTTCGGTTGATGGACATAGATATAGACCAGCCCCCTTAGATATTTTTAAGAACTCTCTATACATTCCGTAAATGCCGAAAATGGCATTGTCTACCGTTTCATCGCAACGACGAGAAACACTTGGGATCCCAGATGTTCCAGTACTACGCATTTCAAGCTCAATAGTGTTTAGGCTTTTTGAAAGTAATTTGTAGCTGTCATTTGCTTTAAAAAGTTCAATTGGAATAAGTGGTATTTTAATTAAATCTTTACTTGATGATAGTATGTCAGGCGTTATGCCTTTTTTATCGCAGGAAACGCGATAAAAGTCATTGTTGTTATAATGAAATTTAAACGACTCGAATACCAGGCTGCATTTAAAATCAAGTAAATCTTGTTCTGGCATTTTGTATAACTGTCCTACTGATGATAGTGCTACTTTTATAGGGTCTAATCCTGCTTGCTGTAGAAATTTATGTAAATCCATCGTAATAATCCCTTTAATAAAAATTAGATAGGCATGTAAAATGAATATCTAAGTGAAATAAATTTATAAACTAGGGGGGATTTTAGTTGGACGGCTTCAAGAATACATGAATAAACTGGCTAACTTTTTAGAAATAACGATTTTGCCTGTTGAATAGATAAACCAAACATGGAACGAAAAGTACGACTAAGATGAGAACTGTCCGAAAAGCCAACGGCATGTGCAGATTCTGTTACTGACATTCCACGTACTATAGAGGATATAGCGCAGGATAAACGTCTCCAACGTAAATAAGGTCGCCATGCAATGCCCATTTGTTGGCTAAATAAATGTATAAAACGGCTTTCAGACAGTGATAACGAGGATGCCACTTCAGCAGCACTCCAACTGGTTGGTTTTAGACATTCCCCCTTCAAGCATAAATCTAATTTTTCGATCAAACTTTGGATTCTTTTATCCATAAGCTTAATCGGTAGCGAGTCGATTTGTTTAGATAACGATAATGTGTGTAATAGCGGTTTTAGCTCTGAAATAGGGTCTTTTATGAACGAATGAGAAGGGGCATACTGTTTACTAATATCTGCAATTGAGATCACAGTTCTACCTGACAATAATTCCGTAAGACGTTTACCTAGATTGCTTCGAGGTTCTACCAATAATACCCAGCCAGCACTGAGGTTTAATTTATGTTCTACCTGGGAATCAATAATAAAACTGTCAAATATATTTCCATCTGATATTTGACATTGGCTGTCAGATTCTACTGAGCTCCACACAATTTGAATAGCATAATGCTTATGGAAAGAATTGTCATGTACTCTTCCATACGTAATAACTACACCACGTTCAATCCAAATTTTTGGTTTCACAATTGCGTTTAAACAATTATTCACATCAACACCTCAAGCAGTGGAGTAACTAAAGCAGTAAAATTTTAGATATAACCTGATTATTTAAAACTTCTTACCTGACCATGCTTAGGTTATTCCCCAGACAGCAATAAGAATAAATAGGCTGTGAATTATAAGCAATATAAGTGTTCACATAAACACGGGTCCAAGCTGAATCAAAACCACCTAACAATACCATAAATCTGCGGACTAAGACTAATCCTAAGGATAAAGCAGCAAGGGAATTTAGTTTTAACCAAAAAATAATATGATAGTGATGAGTCTAGGTAGAATAAATGTTATTTTTCGTAAGCAGTATTATTCCTATTAAAAATAAACATTATGTGCCATGGTATTTTGATCAGCGAAGCGCAAAATAAGGCTAACTTGTTCAATATAAATAGTGACTATAAAGAAACCTATCCGCAGTTATTAGTTCAAATCGACCGAGAACGTGCTTATGATTTAGGTGTACCCGTTGGTGATATCGCTGAAACGTTAGAAACTATGTTAGGTCAACGTCGTGTCACTACCTTTGTTGACCGAGGTGAAGAATATGATGTTATTGTTGAAGGGGATGAAAAGCAATTTCAAAGCCCTGCGGATATCGATAATCTTTATGTTCGTTCGCGCACTACGAATAAGTTAATTCCATTAGCTAACTAATTAACTATTGGTGAAAATGCCACCTCGTCACGACTCAATCGTTATAACCGCTTACGTAGTATTACCATCACCGCTAATTTAGCCGATGGTTATGCCTTAGGTGAAGCGCTAGACTTCCTGGTGGAGGTAACTAAAAATAAACTGCCGGAACATGTACAGATAGATTATAAAGGTGAGTCGTTACTACTTAAAGAATCGGGTAGCTCTATCTTGTTTGTTTTCTTACTTGCCCTGCTAATTACCTATCTGGTATTAGCCGCGCAGTTTGAAAGCTTCATTCATCCGTTTGTTATTTTACTTACCGTACCGCTGGCGTTAGTTGGTGCACTTGCCGGATTGGAGTTGATGGGCATGAGTTTAAATATCTACAGTCAAATAGGTATAGTTATGCTCATTGGTTTAGCGGCAAAAAATGGTATTTTAATTGTCGAATTTGCCAACCAGTTACGTGACAAAGGCATTGCTTTTGAAGAGGCATTAATAAATGCTTCTAAACAAAGGCTCCGCCCGATTGTGATGACCACCTTTACCACAGTAACCAGTACTATTCCGTTAGTGTTATCTGTTGGTCCAGGTGCAGAGAGTCGTATGGTTATAGGTGTAGTTATTTTTTCCGGCGTATCACTCGCCAGTATATTTACCCTATTTATCGTACCAGGGGCTTATTACTGGTTATGTCGTAATACCGGTTCGCCGCAAGCTATTGCCAATGAAATTGAACAGCTTGAGCAAAAGGCTAATGAAAACCCCACTTAGGAAATCCTAAGTAGTACTTTAATAAGTTAAATAACAAGCCCTAGCTGAGTAAAGTCGCTAGGGCTTTTTTATTTTGAAACATCTTAGCTCTAAATTCTATTTTCTCTATCAACGGGAAATAGTCGCGCAATATTTTACTGTTCTTTTATGAGTAAAAAAAAACAATAAATATAGTTTGAGTACTAAGCTTTAACCTTATGAAGTAAATATTAAACTTAGTCATTTATACCAAGTTTTACGCCGTTTTCATGTTGTTTTTAACCATTTCGGCGCTGTTCATCGAACTTTGTTAATGGTTGTTACTTGATAATTTCAGTGAAAATCATTAGTATTGTAATTAATTGAACGTTCAATTAAAAAAGAATTAGAGAAGTCAGTGCCGAAAGTTGGAATGAAACCCCTACGTAAAAAACAATTAATTAATGCTACTTTAGAATCTGTGGCGTTATACGGTTTACAAAATACCACTATTATTACTATTAGCAGGATCGCCGGTTTATCGTCAGGCATCATTAGTCATTATTTTGGTGGTAAGCAGGAATTAGTCGAAGCAACGGTCAAACATCTGCTGGAACAATTGAAGTTGGCATTGCTTGAGCGTGTCAATCAGCCGCACCTTACTCAACCGCTCGGCGCGGTCGAACGACTTGCAATGATCATTGAGGCTAACTTTACGCAATTACAACGTTCAGCCCCGGCAACAAAAATGTGGCTTAGCTTCTGGGCGCAATCTATGCACCAACCCGGATTGGCTCGGCTACAACATATCAACAGCAAACGCCTATACAGCAATCTACTTTTCTCTTTTCGCCAGTTATTGGCTGATGATTTAGCCGTTATCGCGGCTAAACAGACCGCGGCTATGATTGATGGTTTCTGGTTACGCAGTGCATTAAGCCCAAGGCCTGAAGAAGAATTTAAACAGGCTGAACAATTATGTAAAAAATTTATAAATGATCTGCTTATACCAGTTTCATTAATTAGGTGATCTACTTTATACGAAGGAAAAATAGCCAAATACAAGGCGTTTATTTTAATAACTAGTTGTTCTAATTATTAAATAAATAACAAAGTAGTTGGTGATTTTAACAAGTAGAAATGATCACATAGTTAGTGAGATTGGTATTAAGCAGTCCGGAGATGTCAATTGTCGTTAATACGTTATGAAAATTTTGTCGATGGCGCCTACATGGCGAACGACAGTGGTGAAACATTTGATGTGATCAACCCGGCAACGGGAAAAGTTATTTATCAGGTTGAAGTTGCCGATGAAAAAATTAAACAAGAGACTATAGCAAGTGCCCGCCGTGGTTTTGCTACCTGGTCTGCAATGAGCGCCACACAGCGCAGCCGAATTTTACTTAAAGCGGTAGCATTATTACGCGAGCGTAATGATGAACTGGCAAAAATTGAAGTACTTGATACCGGTAAACCTTGGCAAGAAGCCTCGGTGGTTGATGTAGAATCAGGTGCTGATTCTATCGAGTTTTTTGCTGGTTTAGCGCCTGGTATCGAAGGTAATCAGCAGCAAGTTGATGGAGACTTTTATTACACTCGTCGAGAAGCGCTGGGTATTTGCGCAGGCATTGGTGCTTGGAATTATCCAATACAGATAGCTTGTTGGAAAGCCGCGCCTGCGCTAGCGTGTGGTAACTCGATGATTTTCAAACCATCAGAAGAAACACCGTTAGGGGCATTAAAACTCGCTGAAATTTTTACCGAAGCAGGACTTCCTAACGGCGTATTTAATGTTGTTCAGGGTGCTGGCGAAGTCGGTGCTTGGTTAAGCCATCATCCAGATATAGCTAAAGTTTCTTTTACCGGTGAAGTTGGTACTGGCAAAAAAGTCATGGCAGGTGCTGCCACTACGCTTAAAGATGTCACTATGGAGCTTGGCGGAAAATCACCACTGATAATTTTTGCTGATGCTGATATCGACAATGCGGTTTCTGCAGCCATGTTAGGTAACTTCTATACTCAGGGTGAAGTCTGTACCAATGGCACACGTGTATTTGTGCAAGAGTCAGTGTATGCAATATTTATTGAGAAATTACTCGAGCGCACTCGCCAAAATATTGTAGTTGGAGATCCTATGGCTCCTGAGACTAATTTTGGTGCACTAATCTCGTTAAAGCATTTTAATCTAGTGTTAAATTATATCAATATCGGCATTAAAGAAGGTGCGACACTGCTTCATGGCGGCACAGCGCTGCAACCAGAAAACGCACCCCATGGCTATTTTATTGCGCCTACTATCTTTACCGATTGCCGTGATGATATGACCATTTGCCGTGAAGAGATTTTTGGCCCTGTGATGTCGGTACTGACCTTTACTGATGAAGAGGAAGTGATTACTCGAGCCAACGCTAGTGATTATGGCTTAGCTGCGGGTGTATTCACCCAAGATATTACCCGTGCTCATCGGGTTATTCATCAGATGCAAGCCGGAATTTGTTGGATAAACAGCTATGGCGCATCACCTGCGCAAATGCCTGTTGGTGGTTATAAACAATCGGGCATCGGCCGTGAAAATGGTCTTATTACACTGAACCACTACACTCAAATTAAAGCCGTATATGTTGGCCTACAGCCACTTGAAAGCCCTTTTTAACCGGACGATTCGATTAGCAATAGGCATAAACTAAGCAATTAATAATTCTGAAAGTGTGAATTATTAGCAATAAAAGTTGTAGCTAAGCAGTAAATAAGAGTTATAGATGAAAAACGAAAAATTTGATTACATTATTATTGGTGCCGGCTCTGCGGGCTGTGTACTGGCTAACCGATTAACTGAAGACAGTAATAATCGGGTCTTGTTACTTGAAACCGGCGGCAGTGATAAAAGTATTTTTATTCAAATGCCAACAGCATTATCAATTCCGATGAATAGCAAAAAATATGCGTGGCAGTTTGAAACTGAGCCCGAGCCTTATCTTGATGATCGCCGTATGCATTGCCCAAGAGGCAAGGTTTTAGGTGGTTCTTCATCTATTAATGGCATGGTTTATGTTCGAGGTCATGCAAGAGATTTTGATGAATGGCAGCAACATGGTGCGAAAAACTGGGATTACGCCCACTGTTTGCCATATTTTAAAAAAGCCGAAACGTGGGCTTTCGACGGTAATGAATACCGTGGTAAAAGTGGCCCGTTAGGGGTAAATAACGGCAATGAAATGAAAAACCCTCTGTATCAAGCGTTTGTTGATGCGGGTGTTGAAGCCGGTTATTTTGCTACCGATGATTATAATGCTGCAGCACAGGAAGGTTTTGGTCCTATGCACATGACCATTAAAAATGGTGTGCGCAGTTCTACATCTAACGCTTATCTTCGCCCAGCAATGGCGCGTGAAAACTTAACTGTAATAACTCATGCCTTGGTACATAAGGTATTGCTGGCAGGTAAAAAAGCTGTTGGCGTACGCTATGAGCGTAAAGGAAAAGTTTTCGACGTTAGTGTTGAAAAAGAAGTTATTCTATCGGCGGGGCCTATTGGCTCACCTCATCTTTTACAGCTATCCGGTATTGGTGCTAAAAAGGATCTTGAAGACGCTGGCATTGAGGTTAAACATGATTTACCTGGTGTTGGTCAAAACTTACAAGATCACCTGGAATTTTATTTCCAGTTTAAGTGTAAAAAACCGATTACGCTGAATGGCCAGTTAGGCTTGTGGAATAAATTTTTGATTGGCAGTCGCTGGTTCTTCACCAAAAAAGGCTTGGGCGCGACCAATCACTTTGAGTCTTGTGGTTTTATTCGCTCTAAAAAGAATGTTGAATGGCCAGATTTACAATACCACTTTTTACCCGCAGCAATGCGCTACGACGGTAAAGAAGCCTTTGCTGGTCACGGATTTCAGGTGCATATTGGTCATAATAAACCAAAAAGTCGCGGTTTTGTTAAAGTAGTATCCGACGATCCTAAAAAACATCCACAAATACGTTTTAATTATCTTGAACACGAAGCAGACCGTGAAGGTTTCCGCGCCTGTGTACGTTTGACCCGAGAAATTATTCACCAGAGTGCACTTGATGACTATAGAGGTGAAGAAATTCAACCCGGCATTGATGTGCAGAGTGATGAAGAAATTGATGCCTTTGTCCGTCAATCTGTTGAAAGTGCCTATCATCCCTCGTGCTCATGCAAAATGGGCACAGATGAAATGGCTGTGGTTGACTCAGACACTAAAGTCCATGGTATTGAGGGCTTACGGGTTGTTGACTCGTCAATTTTTCCGACCATTCCAAATGGTAATCTTAATGCGCCAACCATCATGGTTGCTGAACGCGCGGCGGATCTTATTCGAGGCCATGAAACACTAACACCATCTTCGGCTGCTGTGCACATTGCGCCTAACTGGCAGCAGCAACAACGTGCCAACCAGCCAAAAAGAAAAATCAAAAATTAAGCTAACAGCTATTCAATCGTGAGTACTCTTTCAGGGTTTAATTATCGTCATCAACATTGTCTGTAGCGTTGATATGGTGACGATAGTTAAAATTTGAAGCCTATACTAAGTGGACTAATTTATTGATCCACTTGCTGTTGTTTAGGTGATACCGAGTGCTCTAACTATAATAAGTAAAGAGGAGTAATACGTGTTTACATTCATTAAAAAAATTATCGGGGAGCCGTTATGACCCCATGGTTATCTGCTGGGATTTTATTTACCTTTGCCGCCATCATCTTTGTGTTATATCGCTGGGGAAATGTACGCTGTGTTGGTGTGACACCCGTTAAAACATTCACCTTTATTGCGATATTGTTTACTTCAGGCCTTGATGTTGGTCTTATCATGTTCCCGTTAACGGAATTTGCTGGTTATGCTGATCTAGCTGCCAGTCCTGAATATGGCTTCACTAACCCGTTAGCTATTGAATTTGGCTTCTGGGCGTTTCTTATCTGGGGTTTCTACTTTCTAACCTGTTTTTACTTCTGCGTGATTGAGCCGCGGGTGCAATTTTTCGAAATCCCATTAATCAAGCTAATTAATAATGTTGTTATTATTGGTACCTGTGCCTTTACTGCGTATTTATTACTAAGCAATTTACCTTGGTATATACCTGAGCTGGGTGATGGTGAATCCCTTATTGGCAGTTTCTATCTAATCGTCTTCTTAGTCATAGCGGCCGCTGTTTATTCCAGTACCAGTATTCGTTACGTTCGCCTGTTGAGTTTGGCAACCTCTTGGCTGTTTATTGCCCTGATAGCGCTAATGTGGGGTGGTGCTTTTCTTGTCGAAGGCTCAGGCATTGGTGAATTTGTCAATACGTTTGCCTTGCTTGGCGGTTACTTTGGTAATATTCATGAATTTGTCTTACCTTTAAATGATTATCATGAATTCTACCTGTATTGGTGGTTTGCATGGAGCATTATGATTGGCCAATTTACCGCCCGCTTTGTTGGTGGTTTGCGTACTTACCAAGTTTTGCTGGCTATGTTGGTATTCCCGTCTATTCCTATCGCGATATGGTTTACTGTGTTGTATTACTACAGCGCTAACGGTCTGGAAACTGCTGGTTTTTATAATATAGCGATGGCAATTGTTGGCGTCACCTTTGTTATTAACTCACTCGATTCATTGATTCGTTTATATACCGATAACTTGAATTTGAGTGTCAGTCGAGTGGGTCGAGTGAAGTACTTTTTGGGTAATCTCATTGCGCTAAGCTTACTGACGCTGTTATTCAAATTGGACTTCTTACAAATCCAATGGGTTGGCGCCGTAGTTATCGGACTGTTTTTCACTTGTTTTGGTTATATCCTATTTAGCAAGTTTAAAGTGGTCAGCGAGATAGAGTGTTCACCAAAAGAAAATAAAATCGACTTTAATAAAATTGAATTATTAAACTAGTCTAATAAGTAAGAATTTAATGAGTAAATAAATAATGAATAAAACTATTATTGCTGCGGCAACAACTTGTCTACTAACATTATCGTCTGGTGCGATGGCAGCCGTATCTTCAACGGTTAACTTGGCTTCTGACTACACCTTTAACGGTGTTAGCCAAACCGGTAATGAACCTGCGCTGCAAGCGAGCTTGGATTATGCTGCGGATAGCGGTTTTTATGCAGGTACTTGGGCTTCTAATGTTGATTTTGGTACAGGTGAAGACACCAATATCGAATGGGATGTTTATGCGGGACAGTATTTTCAGCTAAATGATAAATTTGGTTTAGATACAGGTATTGCCTATTACACTTATCATGGCGACTCTGCTTCTGATACTTACAACTATCCAGAAGCTTACGCCAAATTTGGTTACAGCACATCTATGGGTGATAGTGAGGTCAACTTCTGGTACAGCTGGGATTACTTTGGTTTAGATGTAAGTCACTACATTGCCATGGTTGCTCATACAGTAGAAGTAGCGCCAGGACACAACATTAAAGTGAGCTTTGATCGCTCAACTTCAGCGGATGAAAATAAATGGGCATGGGACGGTAAAGATGCTTATAACCATTATCGTGTTGAATACATGACCAGCTGGCAGGGTTTTGATTTTAACCTAGCAGCTGAAAATACTGATATGGACATTGATTCGGCAGATGCTCGGGTAGTGTTCTCGGTATCTCGTACCTTCAGTTTTTAGCCTGCGCAGCCCTAACTAGCCCCTGCGATTGTGATTAGCTCAGGGGCTAATTGAGTATAATACCAATTTGATTAAATTTCTTCCCAACTCAGAGCTCTGCTCGATGTTCAATAACAAGGCAGATTTGTTTGGGTTTAGTCATTTTAAATCAAATAAATTTAACGATGTTAGTGGGCATCGAGCAAGCTCCCAGAGGGCGAGTACCTAATAAAAGGTAAAGGCTTACATGCTGCGTTATCGATTTTGACAAGAGAATAACCATTCTCCTCAATCAATGCCTTGCCTCTAAGCCTTTTAATTCTCGCTGAGTGGGAAATAACTTATTCAACTTGGTATATATTATGGAAAAATACGAACAGCTGTTAATTTCATTACGTCAAGTGATCCGGGCTATTGATATACACTCTAAACAGTTGAATAAAAAGTCAGGATTAACTGGCCCTCAGCTTATGGTAATGACCAAGATTGCCCAGTTAGATGCGCCCATGGCAAAACAGGTTGCTAAAGAAATTAATCTTAGCCCGGCAACGGTAACCAGTATCATTGACCGTTTGGAAGCAAAAGCATTAGTAATGCGTAAGCGTAGTCAATTAGACAAGCGCAAAGTTGAGCTATATCTTTCTTCGGCTGGAGAAGTGCTGCTGCAAGGTGCACCAAAGCCACTGCAAGAACATTTTATTAAGCGTTATCAGGCACTAGAATCTTGGGAGCAGAGTCAGCTATTATCTTCAGTTGAACGTATTGCCTCTATGATGGATGCTGAAGAACTTGATGCTGCGCCAGTACTGATGGTTGGACAGATCCAAGAAGGGCAGTAATTGCTTTATTTGCAGTTTTTTTAGTGCAGCTAGGGTGAACTTTTGTGCTAACTCAGAGTAGATCGACTATTTTAGCCATTGTGTTTTAGCATTATGCCGCCAAAAAAGTGCATAGCCTTTCTGTCATAGCACTAGGCCGCTATTAAATTTATAACCAATATTGAAAATAATTTATTAAGAAAGAGAGTACCCCATGACAAAAAAAAACAAACCCAATAGCAAGGCACTGTTTAAAAGAGCCGTTGATAATATGCCGTTAGGCGTGGCTGATAGCTATCGTTACTGGGGTGAAGAAAATACCGTTTTTTTAAGCAGTATGAAAGGTTGCACCATTACCGATTGTGACGAACAAACGTTTATCGATTTTCGCTTGGCTTACGGACCTATTATTTTAGGTTATCGTGATGAGCGAGTAGATAATGCAGTCATTAATGCTATTACTCAGATTGGCGTTATTTCAGGTTTTTCCACGGGTCTTGATTCTGATGTGGTTGAATTAGTAAAATCACTTTGCCCTAATATCGACAAAATGCGCTTTGCTAACTCAGGCACTGAAGCGGTTATTGGTGCAGTGCGTACCGCACGTGGTTTTACCCAACGAAATAAAATTGTCGTTGTTGAAGGTGGCTTCCATGGTTTGCACGATGAAGTTATGTGGAAATCAGATGTTGATAATTGGGACGCAAACAGTCAAAAATCACCCGAAATAGTGCCTTTTGGTGGCGGCATCCCTGCAAGTACCCGCGAACATCAAGTGAGTGTGCCGCTAAATGATTTTGCTGCCATAGACGCTGTTTTTTCTGAGCATGGTGACGATATTGCTGCGATATTAATTGAACCTATTATGGGCAACTGTGGCTCTATTGCTTCAACTCAAGCCTATATGCAAAAATTGCGTGACGTTTGTGATAACAATGGCTCATTGTTGATCATGGATGAAGTTAAAACGGGCTTTCGTGTTGCCAAAGGTGGCGCACAAGCACTGTATGGAATTTACGCTGATTTAACTACTTATGCCAAGGCTATGGGTAACGGTTATCCTATTGCTGCTTTTGGTGGTAGAGCTGAGGTAATGGATACCATTTCTTTTGCTAAAGATGGTGTGACACATGGCGGTACATATACCGCGAATATGGTTGCTTTAAGTGCGGCTAAAGCGACGTTAACCGTGCTTAAGGAAACTGATGCGCTGGAAACTATCGCCAGTGTCGGTAAAGACATTCAGGAATTGTTATCGCGGGTTTTTACAAAACTTGGTATTGAGCATTGCTTTGCCGGTCCCGATGCGATGTTTGGTGTACATTTTGGTAGTAAAGTACCGCAAAATTATCGTGATTGGAAACAAACTAACAGTGACCTTTATACACAGTTCGCCCTTAACTTAATCGACAGCGGTGTAATGTTAGAGCCAGACTCGCGTGAACCCTGGTTTATTTGTCAAGCCCACCAAACAGTTGATCTTAAATGGTTAGAGCAAGTTGCAGAGCAAGCAATGACTGACGCCATTAACACACAGTAGTGAGTATTTGTAGAGTGTAAGCGCTCACTACTGCAATTGATTCACTGTGGTATTCATTATCATATTGTCGGCTTGCCAGAATCAGATAAATGCAGTGTTACTACTTTAGTTTTGCTAATAAAATAAACCGTGATGTGCAAAGTATCACTGTTGTTAGTACTTTTACCATTATGCCTTGCGGCATCGATGGCAGTAATACACCAGTATCTTTTATGCTATAAAGCTGTATCTTCGAAGAGCTGGAGCAGTGGCGAGCTATGTTAATTAAAGAATAAAAAACGTAGAACGAGTAGCTAGGGCTTTTTTATACTTTATGAAATACCTTTTTAGTCATAATATTTGAAGCTCTATCAGCAATATTAAGGCTCACTTTGTTAGCTAAATTCTTTAAAATTAATACCAGTAAGTTTAACCAATAAATTCGTTATTTCACTGCATAATCTAATCATTTTTTTGTCAGTTTTTTTTACATGTTTAGAATATAAAGTTCGTTCTTTTTTTGAACTGTTAACTAAGCTACTAATTTTCCTTATGTAAATTTTACTGGAGTAGATTATGCATATTTCCCTTGGTCGCAACGAACATCCGCGATAAACCTGAACTTTGATTAAAAGCAAACAACGATAAAGGAGATATGCAAATGAACACGATAAAATCAGGTTCATTATTTTTATTGTTCCTTCTTATAACTAGCCCCCAAATCAATAAAGCCTATGCCGGTGCAGAGCCTTTAATTGGCGAAATTAGTTACTTCGCTGGTACTTTTGCACCAAGAGGTTGGGCTTTTTGCGATGGTCAGTTACTTGCTATAAGCCAAAATACTGCGTTATTTTCATTATTAGGAACCACGTATGGCGGCGATGGCAGAATAACGTTCGGCTTACCAGACTTACGCGGCAGGATAGCCATTCATCAAGGCACAGGGCCGGGGTTATCTAACCGAAACCTAGGCTCCCGTTTTGGTAGAGAAACAGAGATAATTAATGCTAATAACCTACCTACTCATAACCATGCATTAATGGTTACCAGTGATTCGCCTTCAAGCAGTGTCGCAACCAACAGAGCTATAGCCTCAACAATGATTTATACATCGGACACTCCCGACACCGCGCTACATTCATCTTCAATTGAAAATAATGTGAGCGGAGGCCAAAGTATCAGTAATCTACAACCCGCTACCACGGCAAGATGTATCATAGCCCTAGTTGGAATATTTCCATCACGAAACTAATGGAGGACATCATGAAAAAAATCATTCAATTTATAGCTGGCCTATTGTTATATTTACCAAGTCTGCTTTTTAGCCATTTTGCAGCAGCCGATGAGCCATTTATTGGTGAAATGCGCTATTTTGCAGGGAATTTTGCACCTAGGGGCTGGGCATTTTGTGACGGCCAGTTATTACCTATCAGCAGTTATACCGCACTTTTTTCTTTGCTAGGTACCACCTATGGCGGTGACGGTAGAGTAACTTTTTCTTTACCGGACATGCGTGGCCGAGCATTAATACATGCAGGAAATGGTCCTGGACTGACTCCCATTACTCAAGGTACAGATAATGGCTCGGAAACAAATACTATGTCTACAGCGCAAATGCCTAGTCATAGTCATGCTTTATTAGCAAAAGACATTGAGGCAGATACAGAGACCCCAAATGGTAATGCTCTGGCAGCTGAAAAGTTTTATAAAGCAAGGAAAACAGCGGATAAGTCATTACACACAGACTCAATTGCTAATACTGGTAATGCTCAAGCAATCAATACGGTTCAACCTTATCTCACCTTAAATTGCATCATTGCTCTTCAAGGTGTTTACCCCTCTAGAAATTAGGAGATATGACGATGAAAATCACAAAATCACTCTTGATTGTTATAATGTTAACTTACTATTTATTACCAGTAACAGTGTTTGCCAACGAGCCTTTTTTAGGTGAAGTCCGCTTTGTTGGTTTTAATTTTGCCCCTAGAGGCTGGGCACAATGTGATGGTCAGTTACTAGCAATCAATTCAAACCAATCTTTATTTTCAATTTTAGGAACTACCTATGGCGGAGATGGTAGAACGAGTTTTGCCTTACCCGATATGCGCGGCAGGACGCCAGTTCATCAAGGCAACGGTCCTGGGTTGTCAGCATACAGCCTAGGTCAAAAATCAGGTGCCGAAGGTATCAATTTACTTGCTAGTCAACTCCCTAGTCACAGCCATACCTTGAAAGGCGTTAGCTCTTCTGCTAGAACAAGTACACCAACAGGTAATGCGCTAGCAAGACCACGAAGTAACTTAAAAATCTATGACAATTCTGATCCTAATATTACCTTGCATAATAGCTCGATAGGTCAAACGGGCAATGCTGATTTAATGAATAATATGCAACCCGTTACAACACTGAACTGCATTATTGCACTTCAGGGGCTGTACCCTTCAAGAAACTAGTTAAGGAATATATTATGTTTAAAAATTTATCTGCGGGTCTCATCTTTGTTGCTGCACTTATCACTAGCCCAATATCCATGGCAACACTGATAGCAAGTTTTGATGCTGGTACTGAATTATCTATATCTTCAAGTTTTGCTTCGAGTGAATTTGAATCTTTTTTTGATGATGACTTTTTAGACATCATGGGACTCGCATCAGGGAGTGTATCAGGCAGTGGAGATGGCAGCTCAACACTTTCAGCTGAGGAATTGGTAATGCTAAGTGCTTTCGCTGATGGCTCAGTAACAGGTACACCTGGGAGTGTTGAAGGATTTTACCTTTCATCGGGTGAACTAATTATTGAAAACACAGGAGGTGAAACACTGGCCGGAGAAGTGTTTTTTGACATTTCGATGGTCGCTGCCATTTTTACCGAAACTGGCGATGAATGGTCAAACGCTTTTAGTATGCTAGTGATAGGTTTTGAAATATACGATGATCTGGGGGAGTTAGTAGATGAGGATATATTATTTGATGAATTCATTGAGTTTGATAGCAGTTTTGAGGGGACGGGGGATTTCAGTGATAGCATCATAGATTCGTTAACTGAGGAAGTCAGCCTTGATAGTGGCGAAAGTATTATTTATTACTTCGAATTAGATGCCTCAGGCTTTGCCGATACCGTAAGAGAGCCAAGTTTGACTATACCTGAGCCTTCAATACTGGTGCTTTTTTCATTAACAATAATGGCCTTAGTAGCACGGAGATATAAGAAGTAAACACGGTGGTTTTTTATCGGTAAATAATTGACAGCAGTACGATAGGGGAAATAAATTTTATCCATAATCATAAAACACCACTCAGTTTTATTGATGTTTTATGATTAGAAAGCACACTTTTTTGTAACAAAAGTTAGCAATAATTAGAAGTCGAATTGAATATAGACACCCTTATAGTTACTGCCGCCTTTAATACGGCTAAACTGAGAAGCTTTAGCAAAAATAGATGAGCTATGGTGCATACTATAACCTAACCAAGTTTCATTTAATGTATTAACTTTGAATACATTACTTAGGTTAATATCAAAGCTAATATCTATGTACTTCATTAACTCACTTGGACGACAACCTCTCTCCTCCATTTAAATCGCTTTAATATGAGTAACTAAGCTACCTTAAGCTGATAATTGTTAATAGTATGTTATATTATGCCCGCATAAAAGATCATTTGAATGATGTATTGATTAGCCCAAATAATTAGTTATGTTGTAACTATTTTTACATGAAAAGGAAGTTCTTGTATGTTAGTAAAAAAAAGTAGCCTTATTGTCTGCACCATATTGGCCGTATCTCTTGTTGGTTGTGGTAGTGATTCGGTACCTCCGGCACCTATTGCAACTCCGGCACCTATTGCAACTCCGGCACCTATTGCAACTCCGGCACCTATTGCAACTCCGGCACCGGAAGAAGCTGTTCCTATCGTAGAGCAGACAATCACTTTTAGTGGTAAAGTTATTGACGGTTACGTCTCTGGAGCCACGGTGTGGTTAGATTTAGATGGTGATGGTAAATTTGATAAACAAACTGAGCCATCAGTCGTTTCTACTGAATCAGGTAACTATAGTTTTGAATTTACTGCCGAGCAGGCATCTTGTGTACCGTACTCTGCCATGTATGTAGATGTGCCTGTTGGTGCTATTGATGAAGATCTAGGTGAAGTGACTGAAGCATACCTGATGTCTTTTCCTCCATCGATAGTCCCTATATCGGATGATGATATTCGTAATATATCGCCATTAACTTCAGAGATTTGGGGACAACTTAGCCGTCAACTTAAAGGAAGTGGTAAGAGAAACTTGAGTTGTGAGGAACTTAAGACTGATACCGATTTACGTACAGAATTAAAGCGTGATATAGAGGCGGTGTTATTAAATCTGGTTGAACATTACAATTTATCTACAGAGCAGATTTATGCTGATTTCATTGCCAATAATGACAGTGACGCCTATAACAAAGCTCAGTCTATTGTTATAGGTTTGAAAGCCGGGTACAAACATAAACAAGCATTGGCAGTGGCATATCCAGGTGCAAATGAAATTCGCGTAGTTATCTATCAAGATAAGGCTAAAGATAAGGAATATAACTACACCGACGCTTGGTATCGCGATGAAATTATCTTTACCGACACTGGATACTTTATGGAGCAGGTGAGGTTAAAAGGTGCAGGTTCATTAGATAAAGTTGATGTGGTATTAACTAAGCTCCATGAATTAGGATCGGCTTGGGGGGAACAGTCCTTAAAGGGGTTGTTAAGTATTAGAGCAGATGTTTATATCAATATGGATAAAACATATCGCTGTGGCAATATTGAGCGTATCAGTTTTGACAAAGAGGGCATTCATTATGAACTTGGTAATAGCGCACCAATGGTGACCTTTCCGACTCTGGCGGAGTGTATTAATACCAATTTAGAAACCCCTTATGAGCGTAACTTTAGCTTAAGTTATGTTGAAGATGATCTTTATTACAGTGCTGTATTTTACTTTAGAGAAGAAAACGCTGACTTTCAAACATTAGCTGATTGGGTAAATATTAAAGATAAGGCTGCTACTTTAGAGCCAGCAGAGTTGTTTACTGCTTTTGATATCATGCCTTATAAGTTTGATGATAAAGTTGTAATTGATGTTAGTTATTGGCGTAAAAATAAGGCCGCTGGTAATGTTATTATTCACAAAAATGATGAAGGTAAGTGGCGTAAAGATACTAAGCAAGATGATGGTACTACAGTCTTTGAATGTGGCGTCGATGGCATTAACTGGTCGGCATGTATTTAACAAATATTGGTATAATTACTTAAGCCTCCCAAAGTAAACTTCCAAAATTAAATGCCAGTTAAATACTGGCATTTTTTCTCCTGGTATTTTAAAGGGCTGACATAACCGACTTTAATATGCTTGATATACATTCAGCTATATCACAGAAGCATAAGCTTTAAATAATATACCTGAATCTAGCTTTGACTAAAATGCGGCAGTAGGTATTATTGGCGCTGAGCGCAGACTAGATTTAGATTTAGGGTTTGGGTCTTTATTGAGATCTTGCATGGTGGCAAGATAACCAGCAATAGAAAAATCACTGGTGTAGCCTATTGGGGCTGTGTCGTGCTCTCTTAACCATTCTTTGCAAACATCACTAGAGTTATGATTACCAATACATTGTCCATTACCAATAGAAGCGGTGTAATGCAATCCTGCTATTCCACGAATAAATCGTACAATATGACCCGCAGGTATATTTTTAGCCGTATCAAGAGACGTTGTCGGTTGACTCCAATTCCAAAATGTTGGTAGTGCATGACCTGATTGGGCACCGTTTTCTTTAATCCACTTTAATGAAGTAACGTCGGCTAAATACATCCAAATATTGACACTTTCATAACAAGCTGTGTCAATTTTATTTTTTCCGGTAACTGCTTCTCTGTAGCATAGCTCAGCCATTAATTTCAGCTAGTATGCCAAGTTATGTTGATTCAAAAAGCGACTGATACTCTGATTTACAGGATGGTTAAGCATTATTCTTAAACGTTATATGTTATAAATACGGAGTTACAATACATTAACAATATAATTTTTCTGTGAAGAAAGTCGTTATCATTATTAAGGACAACATAAATGTTTATTAACAAGTCTCAACTGACTAAGGCATTAACCCTAGCACTAGTCACTTCTGGTATTGCATTATCAGGCTGTGAGCAAGCAAGCACCACAACGCAAGTAAAAAATTCATCATCAGCCAGTACAAGTATTGTTCGTATGAAAAGCGAATCTCTCAATGCTACTTACGCAGAAATGCGCGCTAAACAAATAAGTGATGTGAGCTATGACTTACACGTAAAAATAGATAATAAAAGTGAAAGTTTTTCGGGTTCAACAACACTAAACTTTGAATTAATCGAAAATAACCAGAATGATGTAACTATAGATTTTGATGAAGGCACAATAAAATCATTAACCGTTAATGGTAAACAAGTTAACTTTAGCTATGAAAAGTGGTTTATTACCATTCCCGCTGCTGAGTTAACTCCAGGTAAGCAAAGCATTATTATTGATTACGAACGTGCTTATTCGACTGACGGCTCTGGTTTTCATCGTTTTGTAGACCCTAAAAACGGTGAAGTGTATTTATACACCGATTTTGAACCTTATGATGCAAACCGTTTATTTCCTCATTTTGATCAACCAGACTTAAAAGCCAGTTACAAAATTGAAGTAACTGCACCAGCTCATTGGCAAATCATTAGTGCAACACGCGAAACCAGTATTAGTGAAAATGGCGATACTAAAGTTTGGTCATTCCCTGCTTCTGCAAAATTCTCTTCTTATGTCTTTTCTCTTCATGCAGGTAACTACGCAGTTTGGGAAGATGATTTTGAAGGTATGACATTACGTTTATTTGCTCGTCAAAGTTTGGCGGAATACGTAAAAACTGATGAGTGGTTTATCCCAACTAAACAAAGTTTTGCATTCTTCAACAAATACTTTGACGTGAAATATCCTTTTGGAAAATATGATCAGATTGTAGCACCTGACTTTAACGCAGGCGCAATGGAAAACGTTGCTGCAGTTACTTTCAGTGAAGGTTATATCGCACGCGGTGAAAAATCGACCAGTGCTCGAATGAGTTTAGCGAATGTTATCGCTCATGAAATGGCACATATGTGGTTTGGTGATTTAGTAACAATGCGTTGGTGGAATGGCTTATGGTTAAATGAAAGTTTTGCAACTTATATGGCTAATTTAGCTATTGCTGAAGCAAGTGACTTTGAAAATAACTGGGATGTGTTTTACTCAGGTACTAAACAATGGGCTTACCGCACAGATGACTCGGTAAATACGCATGCAATTGAACTACCTGTTGCTTCGACAGGTGTTGCCTTGTCAAACTTTGACGGCATCACTTACGGTAAAGGTGCTTCAGTGTTAAAGCAGTTACCTTATTACTTAGGTGAAGAAAACTTTCGTGTTGGTGTGAGTACATATCTGAAAAAATTCTCTTACCAAAATACTGATCTTGAAGACTTTATTGGTGAATTAGGTAAGGCTGCTGGTAAGGATATGACCCAATGGACACAAGATTGGCTATTTAACGCTGGTTTAAACACTATTAAAGTCAATTACCAATGTAGCGAGGGTAAAATTAGTGAGTTTGCTATAAAGCAAACCGCGCCTGAAGGTTATCCTACGTTACGCGAACAACGTGTTCAGATTGGTTTATACAATGTTAATGCTGATGGTAATGCCATGAGTTTAACGTCAGCAACACCAATCATGTATAAAGGTGCTACCACTAAAATTAAAGAAGTTATTGGTCAAGTTTGTCCTGATTTGGTTTATCCAAACGAAGCTGATTGGGGGTATGTAAAAGTTGATCTTGATGAAAAGTCATTAGCTTCAGCTCAGAAACATATCAATGCTATTGATAATGCAACCATGCGTTTAATGTTATGGCAGAGTTTGTCTGACAGTGTTCGTGATGCAAATTTAGCAGCTGACCAGCTAGTGAATTTTGCTATGGCTAACATTGAAGGTGAAACTGATTATAACGTAACACGTAAAATTGCCAGCACATTAACATCAGCCCTGAACTACTTAACGGTAGCAACACGCTTAGAGCAAAACGATTACTCAGTGCTTTATATGGAAGTTGAAGATTTATACTTAGATTTATTAGAAAAAGCGGAAGCGGGCTCTGATTTTCAAAAACTTTGGTACAGCCGTTATGTTCGTGTAAGTAAAACAGCAAAGCATTTAGATAATTTGAAAAATATTTTAAATGGTGAGCTAAGTTTTGATGGTATAACTATCGATCAAGATAAACGTTGGTCATTAGTCGCTAAAATGAACCGTTATCAGCATGGTAATTATCAAGCATTATTAACTTCTGAAGCCACTAAAGATATTACTGATTCAGGTGTTAAAAGTGCTATTTACGCAGAAGTGTTACGTCCTGAGGCCGAAGTTAAAGCAAAATGGTTTAACGTGGTTATTAATAACCCTGACAAACTAAAACTTTCTACACTTCGCTATATTATGTGGGGTTTATTCCCTTCAGAACAACAAGCTTTAGAAGCACCTTATAAAGCTAAGATTTTAGCGCATATTCCTAAATTAAATGAAGGAAGTGATTTGGGTTTATTAGAGTCTTTTGCCGGTAGCATGTTGCCATCTCAATGTACGCCAGCAAGTGAAGTGGAATTAGCACAACTGATTAAAGAATACAGTGAAATGAAGCCACAAGTATTAAAAGCCGTAAAAGCGAGTCATCAGAATATAGGTCGCTGTGTTAAAGCGCTAACGTTATTAAAACTGAGCGCTAATAATACTTAGGTTCAAATAATAAGTGATTGAATAGATAAACTTATCTAAATGATAAAAGGGCATTATGAATTTCATAATGCCCTTTTTTTAGCTGTTACTTTTATCTGTACTATTTATTCCAATGTCGTTACAAAGTAGCCCATCGCTTTTTTAAGCCAATAGCATGAACAATACCAAAGGTTAAACAGATCAGAGAACTCCACAGCCAAAACTCAGGGCTACGTCCCATCGGATTATTCTTTAAGGTAAAACTCATCAAGGTAAAACCAGCTAAACCTCGTACTAAATAGACTAAGGTAATAAGGGAAAGAGCTAAGCGAATAAACGGTAATCTAATTATCAGCCCTGCAGCAGAAAAAGCATAAGCTGACCAGAGTGATAACACTGAAAATATAACCAAGGTAATGATGGTCGGTTGCCAACTACCTTGCTCAGCCATTAATACCATTTGCTCGCCAGCGCCGAAGAAGCGATACCATGAGCCTTGTGGCTTAGTCGAATAGAAAGGTACAAATAAGTTATCGTTATTGGCAATGCCTTGGCCGGAATCGATAATATTAATAGTGGTTTGATGCTGATTTTGTTGCCACAGCATTTGTACCTCAGGACTCGAGTTACTGCTTTCACAGGCTTCAAAAGCATTCTTAATTAAGTTAATTAAAGCTTGCTCTAATTGGCCTGCATCAGCGAGAAAAGGGAAAGCGCTTTCATTCAGTTCTATTGATAGGTTAGGGAAGATGGCTTGCATGCGTTGAACTATGTCTTTTGGATATACCTTTGCCATTTTTTCTGGCGCTAGTTTACTAAAGGCGGAGTAGTTTTCGACAAACTCTAACAACTGCAGCGAGCGCTTTTCAATAACTTGTAATATGTTTTTTTCGAGGCTTTCTTGCTCAGGTGTTAAAGGGCCCATTAACTTCATTTCTTGTAAGGATTCAGTCATAGAGTAAATGGGCGCTAATGAGTTTCTTACTTCATGATTGAGCACTCTTATTAACCGTTGCCACACTTGTTTTTCGTTGGCTCTAAGTTGTTGCTCTATTGAGAACAACACCAATAATTGAAAGTTTCGGCCACTGCGCTTTAACACGTGGTGTGTTACTTCAAAGCGTTGATACTTAGCCTTTAATCGGCCATAACCGGCAACATTTACTTTGAAGTCACCTTATTTTACTTCGCTAATGCGCAGTGAGCTTAGTTCCACTTGTGGTTCACCGCCGCCCCAGAGTAGTAATATGGTCATCAATAAAATAATGCCCGCGAGTAGGCTTTTTTTTATTAAAGCCTTGTAGTTTTTTTTGCTGTGTCGTTGTTAGGTCCATGCTGTCGTATTTTCAATAATGTTAATGGTACGTAGTTATTGAAAACTAAAGAGCTAGAAGCGTGCCAAAATATTACCTATTGATTTATAAACGTATTTTGTTTTATTGCTTGTGTGATTTCCCTGTGTTGGGAATTGACATTTATAAGTGGGAATTAGATCGCAGCTTTGTGGGTCTATAACTCCAATAAGGACCATTTGCTATAATAGCTATTGGGTTAAAGTTAATGGTTATGATTTTTTATGAATAAGATTTCTTTAAAGTTAGTGTTGTTATTAGTACTGTTATTTCAGTCTAGCTATAGTGTCGCTGACCGTTTTAAAGTTGTTTTTTTAAACCCAGGCTTTCCAGCCGAAAATGCTACGGGCAACTTTTGGACTAATGTTACACAATTTATGGATGCCGCAGCGGAAGATTTAGATATTGAATTGGTTACTGTATATGCTTATCGCAATCATATTTTAATGAAATCATTAATTAAGGAAATAGCAGCAGAAAAACCCAAATATGTTGTCTTAGTTAATGAAAAAGGCATAGCGTTAAGTATTATTAAGCAGCTTGCTAGATATGACATAGCTAGCTTTATGCTATTGAATAGCATAAATGAAAAAGATTTGGTGTTATTGTCAGCTAAAGAAAAGCGCCTGCTAAAAGGTAGTGTTACTCCTAATAACTATAACGCTGGAAAAAAGCTACTTAATGGTTTAGTGACATTATATAAGTTACATAAAAATAAAGCGGATAAAAAACAACTTATCAAAATACTTGCCCTGCAAGGGGACTACACAACGCCGGCATCACTTGACCGAGAGCTAGGCTTCAACGACGCTTTAAAAGCTAACCAAAACTTACTGGCTGTTGACAGCACTGTCTCGAACTGGTCTAAAGAACAAAGTTATGAAAAAGTAACAGGTATTTTGCAGCACACTCACATCGATATTATTTGGGCAGCCAATGACGCTATGGCATTTGGGGCAAAAAAAGCGGTGTTAGCCGCAAAAAATTATCAGCCAATCTATATAGGGGGTATTAACTGGGATATTGATGATATCAACTATCCGGTGGATTTATCTTTTGGTGGTCATGTTGCTTTAGGGGCAAAGTCATTAGTAATGCTAAAAGATATTGATAACAACAGCCTTGTAAATGATAACAGGCATCAGGTAGTTGATATTTTTGAGTCTAGCTTAAGTCCTTCTTATCATGATTTTACTCAGAGGTTAAGCCTAAAACAACTAGGACATTATGACTTTTCTCGATTTAGTATATCTTCAGCAGAGCCATTAGTTTTCTCTATTGATAACTTAGCTAAGGTCTTTACTCCCCAACAGGCGAACAAAAATTAACTTAGTTTGCTGAAAGCCTATCAACGCTAAGCACACTTTATTACTTGGTTACTACGTGTTTCACCTTTACCATCAGAGTTACTGTCCGTGGTTACGTAAAATCTGCTAGAACGGGCTATGACTATGCTCTAGACAGCTATTGATAGCCTTTCGGGCAATACCTTAATGTGCCGTTACTTAAGCCAAACAAATGCCCCGTTGCTTGGTAGGTAATTTTAGTTATATTTTTTGCGTATGTGAGTATATCTCCTGATTTTATCGGACTCTTAGTTGCGATCAATAGTTCATTGTTGGCGCTATCAAATTGCTGATTTTCATTGTAATCAATAAATACACTGAGCTCTTCGTGCCAGTCGCTCGAACATGCGCCATTGCCTGCTATTGGGCAGATAATAACATTACTGTCACTGCTAATAGCGTGATTTCGGGCGGTAAGTAACAAGCGGGATAGACGTGAAATTTCATTATCAACCCTGAGCTGGACAATAAAGTGGTCTAAGTTAGGTAAGGCAATGCTGGTGAGTATCGAAGTAATTCCTATACTGAGCA
>NZ_JABSOV010000052.1 GCF_013215345.1 Colwellia sp.
TTTTCGTTGTCACTAAAGTGTGCATCAGTAACGGTTAATTGCAACTCTTCGGTGGCACGACCAACAACAGCATATGGCGCACGTTCACGGGCACATATTTGTTCAAAAACCGCTAGATTCTTGTCTGATACGGCAATAACATAACGTTCTTGAGATTCGTTACACCAGATTTCATGTGGCGCCATGCTGCGTTCATCATTTGGTACGTTACGAAGTTCGAATACACCACCACGGCCGCCATCAGAAACGAGTTCAGGGAAAGCATTAGATAAACCGCCAGCACCGACATCATGAATAAAGGCGATAGGGTTTTCTTCACCTAGCTGCCAACACTTATCGATAACTTCCTGACAACGACGTTCCATTTCTGGGTTTTCACGTTGTACTGAAGCAAAGTCTAAACTTTCAGCTGACTGACCTGAAGCCATTGATGAAGCAGCACCGCCGCCTAAACCAATGTTCATTGCTGGGCCACCTAAGGCAATTAAGTTAGCGCCAACGATAATTTCACGTTTTTGTACATGTTCATCACGAATATTACCTAAACCACCGGCAAGCATAATTGGCTTGTGGTAACCACGTACCTCAACACCGTTAAACGAGTTAACTTCTTCTTCATACGTACGGAAGTAACCTAAAATAGCTGGGCGACCAAATTCATTGTTAAATGCAGCGCCACCTAATGGACCTTCCATCATAATATCGAAAGCAGTAACAATACGGCTTGGTTTGCCAAAATCTGTTTCCCAAGGTTGGACAAATTCAGGAATGCGTAAGTTAGATACTGAGAAGCCCACTAAACCTGCTTTTGGTTTTGAGCCAATACCGGTTGCGCCTTCATCACGAATTTCACCACCTGAGCCAGTTGCAGCACCAGGGTACGGAGAAATAGCGGTAGGGTGGTTATGAGTTTCAACTTTCATCAAAATCTGAATGTCTTCATGGTGGTAACCATAAACATTAGTTTCAGGGTTAGGGAAGAAACGACCACCTTTATTACCGACCATTACAGCAGCGTTATCTTTATAAGCGCTAAGGACGTAATCACCATTAATTTCGTGAGTATTACGGATCATTTTAAACAAAGATTTTTCTTGTTTAACGCCGTCAATAGTCCAGTCTGCGTTGAAAATTTTATGACGACAATGCTCTGAGTTTGCTTGAGCAAACATGTAAAGTTCAATGTCGTGTGGGTTGCGACCTAGCTTAGTGAAGTTTTCAAATAAGTAATTAACTTCATCATCCGCTAAAGCCAAACCTAATTCTACGTTCGCTTTAACAAGCGCTTGTTTGCCGCCATTTTCAATATCAATTGCGGTTAATTCACCAGGCTCACTGCTGGCAAATAACTTGCTTGCCTCTTCGAAATCATTAAAGACACTTTCCATCATACGATCGTGCAGTAATGCGTTTAATTGCGCTTCTTGCTCTGCATTTAACTGTGCATCATTTTCGAATGAAACATAATAAGCAATACCGCGCTCTAATCGAACCACTTTAGCTAAGCCACAATTGTGCGCTATATCGGTAGACTTTGATGACCAAGGAGAAATAGTGCCCGGACGAGGAGTCACTAATAAAAATAAGCCTGTAGGTTGATGCTCTTCAATTGTTGGGCCGTAAGTAAGTAATTGCTGTAAAACATTCTCTTCACTGGCACTTAAGTCTTCATTAAGTTGAGCAAAATGGGCAAATTCAGCATAAATATCATTTACTGGCAGCTGTAACTGTTTACATTGAGCTAATAGTTTTTTAACTCTGAACTCAGAAAGTGCTGGAGCGCCACGAAGGTTTTTAATCAACATCGTCATAGGGTAATCACCAAATATTATGTAGGGCTTTGATTGGCTTTTACTTGCTGAATCTGCACAGTAAAAGCTAACCGAAAATTTCGCGCGTATTATAGTTGAAATTAACGCTTTTGTTAACGGAAAAAGTCAAGTAAAAACTTAACACTAGTGTCAGGTAAAAAGTGCTTGGCTAATAGAACAATACACGACACAATTGAAGTCATGACTAAATATTTATATTTTCCAATAAAAGCTAAGCTCTTTACTAACTTAGATACTAAGTTAAAGAGTCTGTTCAAGCGTAAATTAGAGGGTAAGCTAATAACTAAGTTTGCCTCTTTGCTCTTGCTTGTTTTTGCCACTCTTCTATTAAGTGGCTGTGATAAAAAAAATGACTATTCAAGTTTATCTCGTATTTTAGCTCGAGGTTATATAAATGTTGGCACAATCTTCGGCCCAACAAACTATTACACCACAGCCAATGGCTTTGCTGGCTTTGAATATGAATTAGCAAAAAAATATGCTGACTCGCTTAATGTCGAATTGCGCATTATCCCAAGTTATAGCCTTAATGAACTTTTCATCAAGTTAAATACCGGTGAGGTTGATTTGTTGGCTGCTAGTTTGTCAAAAACTGAAAAGCGCCTACAGCGTTTTCGCTTTGCGCCGAGTTATGAAACTATCAGCCAGAAATTAGTCTTTAAGCAAGGTAATATCAGGCCTAGAAAAGTGGCTGACTTAGCGGGTAAGTTAATGGTTACCACGGGGTCAAGTTATGTGGAAAACCTTGAAAAGCTAAAGCTAACCCATAGCGAACTCACCTGGCAAGAAACCATTGAATTTGATAGCGAAGAGCTTTTGGCTAAAGTACTCAGTGGTGAAATAGATTATACCGTGATTGACAGTAATAACTTAGCCATTAACCGCAGTTATTACCCTGAGATAAGTATTGGTTTTAGTATTAACAAGCCAGAGCCTTTAGCTTGGATGGTCAGTAAAAACAGTCATGATGATATCTTAGCAAGCCTGATTGAGTTTTTTGGCATAGTACATCACGACGGTACTTTGCTAGCGTTAGATGACAAATATTATGGTCATATTGAACAATTTAACTATGTTGAAACCCGGACATTTATTAAAGCGGTAGCAACAACTTTACCTAAATATCAGCATTTTTTTGAGAAATATGCCCAAGAGATCGATTGGCGTTTATTAGCTGCCATTAGTTACCAAGAATCACACTGGAATCCAACAGCACGTTCATATACCGGTGTGCGTGGCATGATGATGTTGACATTAGCCACAGCAAAACAAATGGGTATTAAAAGCCGTTTAGATACCGAGCAAAGTATTCGAGGCGGGGCAAAATACTTTAAGCGCATGATTGCTATGATGCCTGATAGAATACCAAGACCAGATCGTATTTGGTTTGCTTTAGCTTCTTATAATATTGGTTTTGGCCATTTAAATGATGCGAGGATTATCACCCAACGCCAAGGCGGTGACCCTGATCGCTGGGTCGAAGTTAAAACTCGCTTGCCGTTATTGCAACAGAAAAAATATTATAAAAAGACTAAACATGGTTATGCGCGTGGAGAAGAGCCAGTGCATTATGTTGACAATATTCGTCGTTATTACGACACCTTGAGCTGGTTAGATAATAAAGCCAAAGAGCAAGCACATGCATTAAGGCTTGCACAAGAATTACAAGTACTAGAGCAAAAAGAAAAAGCGCAACAAGCCTCTCAGCTTGATATTGAACTGCTTGAGCAAGAGCTTGCTGTACAGCCTACGCTAGAGGTTGTTAAAGAAGCCGACAAGGATAGTAAAAAATAAAAACTTTCTTACCCGCCTAAAGCAACTTATGCCGAGTTCGGTTTAATTGGTAGTTAACAATATAAATAATGTTCGTATTGTTATTTTATTATCGCTACTTTGAGCGCTTTGCTCAGTTTAACTTCTCAGCCACTACAGTGGCTGATTGTATCTTGAAACAAGTATGAAATAAGCCTGAATTAAGTCAGAGAATTGAGTAATGATTTCTCTGAATCTCGTTGTCATTAAATTGTCATTTTACCAAGCTATAGTCTAAGGGTAATTAAAAATAATCTTACCTAGAGTGATAATAAAATGAAAAGAACTTTAAAGAATAATCAACGAAGAAAACAGTTAAACCGTCAACATCATAAAATGACCTCGCGTAGACAGTCTCACTTTAATCAAGTAATGAATGAAGTTGTTGAGCAAGCCAGTAATCAGCTTAGTTAATTATTCAATAACTTTTAATTCACTACGCTGAAAAAGGGCCTAATTCTTATATTTCTATTGAATTAGCTAATAATTATAGCTGTTTCATCAAGGTTATTTGTTGGCTTATCAATTAACTGAAATTGATTAAAGCCAATAGTGATAACATCATCATGGTTGAGTTTTTCACGCGACACCTTGTTGCCATTTAATTCAATACCATTAGTACTGGCAAGATCTTCTAAATAAGTGACCAATTGACCATCAATAAATGGGTCTGGCTCGGTGATTAAACGCGCATGTTTTGAACTGACTGCGGCATCATTAATTTGTATGTCATTACTACTTGCACGGCCGATGGATAAATTACCTTCAACAAGTAGCCATTTATTAATAATCACATCTTCAACACTTAAGGCTAAATAAGCCATAAAAACTCCAAATTTAGTTATATTTTATTAGTTATTTTTCTTAGCTATATTTATTTTTTAGTTAATTACTTAAATTGATTAAACCGACCGTGAGATTATCTCTACTGTTTTTGGCTATCGCATGATTTATCATCTTATTACAGACATTTTCACCAGCTGAAAATTCCGAGAGATACTGACTAATTTCTTGCTCGGTTAAATAGTCGTGTAAGCCGTCGGTTGAAAGCATAATGGTATCGCCATTATTTATTGCAATGCTTGTGGTATCAACAGCTATTGTTTCTCGAACACCAATCGCTTGTGAAAGTAAGTTTTTAGTATTAGATGTTCGTGCTGTTGCCGCGGTTATTGCGCCTTTATTAACTAATTCTTGAATCATAGTATGATCGACTGTTTCTTGAACTAAGCTATTGCCTTTTAAGGTATAAGCGCGTGAGTCACCAACCCAGCCAATATGGCATTCATCCTTGTCTATTACCATCAAAACGCCAGTAGTGCCCATGCCTTGTTGTGTTACTGTGCTTTTTGCTTGTTGAAAAATAGCCATGTTGGCGTCACTAAGCTGCTTTGTTATCCATGTTTGCCAATGGAGTTGTGGGCTAGCGGAGATTTTATGCCATGCAGTCTTAATATGATCTACTAACATTGCACTGGCAACTTCACCGGCATTATGTCCACCCATTCCGTCTGCAACTAGCATCCAAGTAATGCCTAAATCTTCATTGACGCCATAACTTATCGCATCTTCGTTATTGTCTCGAATCGCGCCCTGATGACATAGGGATTTAATGTGATAATTCATAGGAGTTAACTGTTAATGCCTTTATCTTATGATGAAAAGTCGTTATTTAACGGACTAGTTAATAGCTTGTTTTTATTAGAGTGCGCTGACTTTAAAGTCTCTTTTAAGCGCATTAGCAAGCGCTAGCTTAAATTCTGCCATGTTTTGATAACGTTTATCTATATCTTTATGCATGGCTTTATTACATATACGCTGAGCACTTGTTGGCAACGCGGGATTTCGTTGATTAACGGCAACAGCTTTTGCTTTGGTAATTTGATAGGCAACGGTGGCGATGGACTCGCCTTCGAAAGGTAAATAGCCACAAAGTAGCTGGTAAAATGTTACCCCTAAACTGAAAATATCACTACGACCGTCAACTTTTAAACCCAGTATTTGTTCTGGAGACATGTAATAAGGGCTGCCCATAATAATACCGGTACGGGTTTTACTGTTATCACTGACGTAGGCTATGCCAAAATCCGTTACCGTGACTTTGAGTAAGTCATCATCATAAATAATGTTGGCTGGCTTGATATCTCTATGAACAACGTTTTGCTTATGGGCATAATCTAAGGCATCGGTTATCTGTATTAATAATTGATAAACCAATGGAATAGGCAGTGTTTTCTCTGGTTGGATAAATAGTGATAAGGGCGCGCCAGTCAGTAGATCCATAGCGATATAACCTAGCTTGTTTTCTTCACCGACATCGTAAATGGTAACTATATTTGCATGACTTAAACCACCAGCAGTTTGCGCCTCTCTAAAGAACCTTTCTTTGGCTTCAGTAAATTCAGCTGAGTCAATATCATCACTTAATTGCAAAGTTTTAATGGCAACATGCCGATTTATTTTAGGGTCGACACCTTGGTAGACAATACCCATTGCGCCTTTGCCTAAGATACCTTCCACTTGATAGCGGCCAAAATTCTTAACGGTTAAGTGATGGTTAAGCTTGCTCTGACTTTGTAACGGATTATCAACTATCACTAAGGTTTGCTCAAAATCTTCTGCGGGCATAGCTATGGTGCTAACGGGCGATGCCACTCGGGCACTATTGGTTTTTGTCACTGTGACATCCTTCACAGCCGGAGATGATGACTGTGCTATTTTTACTTGCTTGTTGCTTAAGGGGGCAGCCTTTCCAACCATGGTGGCGAGTGACGCACTAGGTAAGTGCTCTGTTCGATAATTAAGAGCCGATAAAAATAAGTTAAATTCCTTTTGATAAGCGAAAAGTAATAACCATGAACCTGCCAGTAAAAGCACAACCGGAAGCACCTCAAGCCATTGTTGCTGCTTAAACATAAAATATTGAATGATAAATAATACTAAGCTGTAACTCACTATGCCTATTAGCTGTTGTTTAATATGCAGGTGGCGTATGAACCAAGCTAAAATTAAAGCGATAGCCGCCAAAGCCCAGCATAATAAAACAGTGCTTAAGTTTTGCGATAAATAATCACCTTTAATTAATTTGTTAACTAAAGGTAGCACCATTTTTTGATGGCCATAATTATCATCTATGATAATTATGGCCTTATATTGCCTTGGTGAAAAAGTAGCAGAATCTAAGGCGTCTTGCTGCTCAATAAAGTGTTTTACCGAAGTAAGGGCAACTGCATTACTAGCAATATCTTCTGGGTTAGATAAGCGGTCTAACTTAGCGCTATTTTCCTGACTAACTTGAACCACGTCGCCAGAAGTGAATACATCGCCAAAAAAACCTAATGATAGCTCTGTAGGGATTAGGCTATTTTCTTTGTTACTTAAGCTTAATTGCCAATTTTGATTGAGACTAAGCTCATTATTTACACTTAATTGCTTTAGAATTTCACCGGCTAAACTTAGGTATATTCCATCTTGCTGTTGCCATATTATTGGCAAGCTTTGTCGCTCATTGATTAAAAATGGCGTGTAAATAAAGTGTGTTGAGTTTATTTTTTTGATTTTATGCTCTGCTGAGTACCTAAACCAAGACAATGTGCGGGCAAGTAGTGTTGACGATTGGCTATTTAGCGCTTGCGTTGATGAGCTATTCGCGGATGCAATGATCACTTTATGATACCTAGGACTGCTAGCTAAATAACTTTCAAGTTGGCTCATAAATGTGCTTGATGGTTTAGCAAGCAAGGTGATTTGACTTTGAGGATGAGATGACAATATTGTTGTTATTGAGTCTAGCTCGTGATCATCGAAGGAAGAATACAAGGTTAAAATGTTATTAGAGTCAAACGTTGTGTTATTCCCAGGTAAAGTTTGCATCGATGTTAGTTTGGCGAGGGCATTAATATTTAATTGGTTTACCTGGTTTAGGCCGCCATTGGCAACATAGCAAAAGCTAAAACCCCAGAATAATAGCAGTAGATAAAACCAACCCGTATGATAAATGGGCAGAAGACGTTTGACCATGTGTAGTGATAACCTTTAGCTATTTGATACCATTCAGCATAAAGAAGTGACCACTTAGAATGACATGGGCGACATTAGAACACACAAAATGAATAGTGATATAGTCGTTCTATATTTCATTCATTTTGTAACGTTATCATGGTGCCCCATGTATGCCAAAGGCGAGTTTTAAAGGCTTATATGCTACGTTATTGATTTTGATAAGGGAATAACCCATTATCTACAATCAAAGCCTTGCCTATTAGCCTTTATATTCTCGCTACGTGAGTACTTTCTTATACTGACTGGTAATTAGTATTATTTTTATTTTGCTGTTGTTACGCCTCTATTAATACCTTAATGTGCTTGGTATATCAAATTTAAGCGAATACAATCACTCTAAAAAGTAGACAATATACCCTTCGCTAGAGTGGCCAAAATTCATAAATATTTTGCTTGTTATTAACTCTGGATGAGTTTTTCATTGATTACTTGTTTTAATTCTTGCTCAAGCGCTTGATAAGCTAATTGCATTGCTTGGAATAGTGTATCTATTTGAGCATAAGCAGGGGGAGATGTTCTTAAATAGTGATTAAAGTTACGGGTGTGATGTAGTAGTGATTGAGCACTTAAATTTGCTGTCATCCCTTGAATTTTATGGCTAATTTCATGTTGCTGTTTGTTATCTTGTTGACGAATACTTATGGCTAACGCGCTAAGTTGTTTTGGCGCCTCTTCTAAAAATAGTGCAATAAGCTTGTGTTGAAAATCCTCATTGTTATTTAAACGCATACTAAATTTATCCCTTTGCCATACCATCAGTTGCTCTTGCTTTTTAGATAAAGGTCCATCACTTTCAGCGGCTATTTTTTCTGGCACTTCAACTAGGGGGGGGCGCTCAAGTTCATTAAAGACTGCAGGGCTAATTTTTTCAGCGTTAATGACTAACTCAGCGTACTGCGTAAGTTTTTCTTTTAGTTTTACTGGATCAATGGGTTTGCTTAAGTAATCCGTCATCCCTGCTGCCAGGCATTTTTCTCTATCTCCTTTCATGGCATTGGCTGTCATGGCGATAATCGTTACCGCCTTACTTTCTTCTCCTGCCTCCCCTTGCCGAATGGCTGCCGTTGCTTGATAACCGTCCATTTCAGGCATTTGACAGTCCATTAAAATAATATCATATGGCGGCTTACCTTGAGTTGATTGCCCTTTTGTTGATTGACCGATTGCTGATTTACCTTTCGTTGATTTAAGAAAGTTTAATGCCTCTAAACCATTAACAGCAACGTCTGGCACTATACCAAATTCAGCTAAAATATGGCGAGCGACTTCTTGGTTTATACGATTGTCTTCTACCAATAATAATCGGCACTGGCTTAAGTTTTTATTGACGTTAGCTTGCTCGTTAGATTCAACGTCTTTTAAATAGTGGCGAGTAATAAGTGGCAATGGTTGTGACGATGTTTCGTTCTCTGCTAAACACAAGCTTAAGGTTTTAAATAAATCTTTTGTTATGGCTGGTTTTGGAAAATAAGCCGCAAATCCAAGTCCTCTAAAGTAATCTGCATCACCGCGGGCTGCCATAGAAGTCATCATTACCAGTTTTACCTTTTCTAAATGCGGATTGTTTTTTACCGCTTTTGCCAATGTTGCACCATCCATATGAGGCATATGCATATCAAAAAAAGCCATTTTAATATTTGATTGCTCTGGATTTTGCGCGTTACTTTCTAGTAAATTTAACGCGGATAAACCACAGTCGGCCTCGTAAACGATTGCTCCCCAATGCTCTAGTTGAGCCTTTAATACAAATCGGTTAGTGGCATTATCATCAACGATTAACATGGGCACGTTATTTATATCAACAATAGGCAGAACAATTTTAGCTTGCTCACTCTTTGATAAACTTACCGTAAAGGAGAAGTTAGATCCTTGCCCTAAAGTACTGGATACCTTTATATCACCTTGCATTAGTTGGCAGAGTTGTTTACAAATGGCTAAGCCTAAGCCTGTGCCGCCGTACTTTCTGGTTGTTGAAGCGTCAACTTGAGTAAATGATTGAAATAAGTTAGATATTTTATCGGGGGGAATTCCTATGCCAGTGTCAGTAATACTACAGTGCAGGGTCAGTTGGCTTTCTTCAGGGCTATTAATCGGTTTTTCTTCAACTAACTTTGCTGTAATAACTATTTCACCTTGCTCGGTAAATTTAATGGCATTGCCTGTTAGGTTGTTAAGAATTTGTCTGAGACGTCCAGGGTCGCCTTTGACATGGCTTTGTTGAATACCTCTATCATCAAGAATAATCTCAATGTTTTTTTCTTGGCTTTTTAAAGCCAGTGATTCACTAAACTCACCAAAAAGATTTCTTAAATCAAAATCTATCACTTCTAAATCAAGCTTACCAGCCTCGACTTTAGAGAAGTCAAGAATATCGTTAATCAAGCTCAGTAGGGCTTCAGCACTTGAATTAGCCAGCTCTACTCTGTGCATTTGTTCTTCGCTTAATTCATTTCTAAGCAGCAAGCCAAGCATGCCAAGAATACCATTCATTGGGGTACGAATTTCATGACTCATACTGGCAAGAAATTCTGCCTTATGGCGAGCAGTATCTTCGGCTAATTCTTTGGCGGCAATGTGTTCTTGCTCAACAACTTTGCGCTCGGTAATATCAAAGTTAACGCCGGTCATTTGTACGGCATTGCCTTGACTATCTAATTTTACTAAAGCCATTGCTTTGATATGTTTTATCGTGCCAGTTGGAGTGACTATTCTAAATTCGTAGTCGAAATTTGTCTTATTTTCAATGGCTTCAGTGATTGCTTGGCTTGCGGAATTAATATCTTCTGGATGTACTGATTTTTGCCAGTCCTTAATGTTACCAGCGAAGTCTTGTGGTCGTGTTGCATATATTCTATGCATCCACTTATCCCAAGTTAGCTTATTATTTATAATGTCATATTGCCAAATACCTATACCAGCAGCATCGGTAGCTAGGTTTACTCGCTCGTTTACTTCCATTAAAGCGTGTTGATGTTGTTCTTGCTCTAATTCGAGTAGTTCTTCTTTTGAAATGTCTCGGATAATGCCAGTAAAAACTATGCCTTGCTCACTACTAACCTTTGATATGGATAAATGAATGGGAAATATTTCTCCTGACTTTTTCTGGCCACGTAATTTCCGGCCTATACCCATTATATGAGCTATACCCGTTGCTTTATATTGATTAAGGTAGCCATCGTGTTTAGAACTTTGCTGGATTGGCATTAAAGTACGAACATTTTGATTAAGCGCCTCTGCCTCGCTATAACCAAACATTTCTTGAGCCGCTTTGTTAAAAGCAATGATGTCGCCTTGTTCATTGATAGTAATAAAACCCTCCGCGGCACTGGAAAATATGGCATTTATTTGCTCTGAGCTTTGTTTTGCCAAAAGTGCCGAGTGTTCTTGCTCCCGCAGAGAAAATTGCATCTGGGTAAATAGATTACTAAAGCTACGTGCAAGTACACCAATTTCGGTGCTACTTTGGGTGGGGAGAGTACTTAATGTATTAGATTTCTCATAATTTTCTAAGCTATCTGTTATTTGCTGTAATGGCGTGGCAATACGCCTAGCGGCAACGGTTGCTATGGCTAATGCAACTAAAGCTAAGGCACTACCAAGTAATAAGCTACGAATTCTAAAGGCCGCTAGCGTTTGTTCCATTTCAGTACTGTCTTTTAGTACCAATAAGTTAAGTTGATGAATGTTATCAAAGCGATTTAAATTGACTTGCTGATAATGGCCTAGAAACTTATGGTCATCAATAGTGACACTCTCCATCCTATATTCCGTTAATTGCTCACTAATCACAGGTGCTAACTCAGGAAATTCATCTTGTATTAAATAACGTTGTTCGAGATTGAAACCAAAGGTTTTACTATTGTCAGGGTGTGAAACAAAGTCCCCCCCTTTATTGGTTAAGTAAAAAGATAATTGGCTTAACTCTCTGCTTTTAAGCTGGGCAATAAAGTCGCCAAAATTTATATTAATAACGATAAGGCCAAAGATATCACCTGTGCTTGGATGGTAAATTGGCGTGGCTACGCGCAATACCGGTTTATGAGGTGTTTCAATTTCCCCGTGATTTTTAGCTAGCTCTATTTTTGAAAAATATACTTGGCCGGGATCTTTATCTATAGTGGCTTTGAAATATGGCCGAGCAGATTTTTGCTGTAAACGAGACTTTGGTATAACGATACTTTGGCTATCGTTGCGGACATTAATTATTTCTTGACCATTATTGGCGATGCCTATGTAGCGGATTTGATAATAAAAGTTTTTATTAATAAGGAATTCACTGAAGGTTTGCTCAATTAGGCTCTTCCATAATTGATAGTTATGCTCATCAGGTTTTTCTAAAGAGTTAAGTATCCCTTGGACACCAGAAGTACGACTCAAAAATAAAATATCAGAATTGGCTTGGCTGTAAAGTTGTTCAATCATTGGTTCAACAAGGTTACTTTCAATAGCTACTTCATTGCTGGTTTGTTGAGTTAACAAGCGTTCAGTTTCAAAATAAAATAAAAAACTCACCAAAGTGCTAACACTTAATACCAAAATAAAAGCGGCGATAGGTATTTGCATGCTAATAGAATGTCGAGTATGACCAACCTCTAATAACTCATTTTTCAATAGCGTATTGTCAGTTAAGTTCTGGTTTAGGGAGTGCATCGACTTCGAGGTCGCTGCTGTTTCTTGACTCAATTGATTTATTGAAGTTGCTTTTAGATCAAAAAGTAAGCCTAAAAAGGCGCAACCGTAAGCCAGTATTTTCAAGCTATGGGCAATATTAAAGTGATTATCAAACAATGCCGTTGAACCAAAGGCCATATGAATTTGTGTGGTGACCTCGGGGATAACACTGAGTAATAAGCCATATTTAGCTAATGTAGGGAATTGCCTATATAAATTGATAAATAAGCTGCCGGCAAAGATAAATAAACCTAAGGGTAAGACATCATATGGGCGAGTGATCAGTGCATTCTTAAACATGGTTTGCGGTAAGGTCGTACTATTAGCGGCAATATGAACTAAGACATAAGCTAAGGTAATAAAACAAAGGCCGATAATGAGTATTGCTCGATAATCATTTTTACTTTTTGTTTGTGCATATTCAGCACTATTTTTGTCAGTTTGGCGCTCCCTTGCGTAAAGCATAAAAGATATCAGGGTGCCAGTTATCATTATACAAGCATTAAATATTCGAGATAAAGCCCAGGTAAAAGGAATGAAATCGGTATTTGCTGCTTGTGCTGAAATAATACGAGTGGCAGCTAACGTGTGAAAGGCATCGACTGAGCCAGCACAAAAAATTGCCATGCCCATTATAGGGATAGCAACATCACGATGGATACGGTAATGCACCAATGCCAGAATAAAAGTGAGTAAAGCTAAAACTACTGCAGACCATTCTAATAATGTGTGATGAAGCGCTCCGGCAAGGGCATAAAACAAGTGATTTTCTTTAATCGCTTGATTAGTGTTTAGCGTGGTGATGTTGGAAGAGAAGTCGAGGCCCAATAAATTGAGTAGGCTAGGTAATAAACACAATACCAGCACTATAACTAAGAAACTTTTTTTCTTGCTATCAAAAAATGTGGTGTTAGTGATTTGATTATTTACTTGTTGACCTGATCTTTCTTTTGAATTACGTGCAAAATAAGCCGACATAGGGGTTCTTCCATGAGCCATATACTGCATGATGAGCTTATTAGTTTGTTAATTAAGTAATGATTCAGAAAATAGAAAATTAATATAACTAAATAAGAGGAATACATATAAGTTAGCACAGGGTTCAATATTCGCCATCAATTAGCGGCTATTTCTAGTCGCAAGGTTTTTCGGCGATATTGCTCACTTAAGAGCAGTTTGTTTAGCTTGTTTTTTTTCCTTTCTACGACGTTTAAAAAAGGCAGATAGCAGTTGGCTACAATCCTCTTGCATTATATCTGAGCTTATTTCCAACTGATGATTTAGCTGTGGATTATTGACTAGGTTAAAAGCACTACCGGCGGCGCCTGTTTTAAGATCACTGCAGGCATAGACTAAGCGCTTTATTCTGCTATGAACTAATAAGCCAGCACACATAGGGCAGGGCTCAAGAGTTACGTATAAGGTACAGTCTAGTAGTCGGTAATTATTAAGAAATTGCCCCGCTTGTCTAATAGCATTCATTTCCGCATGGCTTGACGGATCGTTAAGCATAATAGACTGATTAAAGCCCTCAGCAATAATCTTGCCTTGATGCACTACCACGGCACCTACCGGTATTTCATCATGTTGCTCAGCTTGCTGAGCTAACTCGAAAGCCCTTTGCATAAACGTTAAATCAAGCTGACGTTGTTGCTCAGGGTTTTGTGTTAGCTGTGAGCTTGATGATGGTGTTAGTGTCATAAGAAAATTTCCAACAGGTCATTTAAATATCTTTGTCCTGTTGTCGTGACCAGCCAATATTCTTCATTGTCTCGCATTTCAAAAACCATGAGTTTTTTTTGCTGAGCTTCTTTTAGTAACGGCAGTACGGAGCTGATTTTAAGCCCCGTGCTTTTTTGAAATTGCTCGACACTAAAAGCACGATGTAGCCTTAACTGATTCATCATAAACTCAAACGAACGCTCACTTTCATCGACCTCTGATAATTGATCTAAGAAATCTCGCTTGTCATCCAAATAACCTTTAGGGTGCTTAACCTTAACCGTACGCATTATTTTTTGTGTGCGGCTATCGGAAATCTTGCCATGAGCGCCACAGCCAATGCCAAGGTAATCACCATATTGCCAGTAGTTTATATTATGCTGACATTGGTAACCTGGCTTAGCGTAAGCTGAAATCTCATATTGGATATAACCCGCTTCTTTGAGCAACTCTACTCCTCTATCTTGGATCTCCCACAAAACATCATCCACGGGTAATTTCGGTGGCTTAGAGTGGAAAATAGTATTAGGTTCAATCGTCAACTGATACCAAGAAATATGATGAGGGTTAAGACTAATGGCGATTTTTAAATCGTCTAAGGCATTCTCCAAAGACTGGTTAGGTAAACCATGCATTAAATCTAAATTAAAACTGGTTACCCCGCTATCTGTGGCTAGTTTTGCCGCAGTTTGGGCTTGATTACTATCATGGATACGTCCGAGTTTTATCAACTTATCAGATGCAAAACTTTGTACGCCAATAGAAAGTCGAGTTACACCCGCATTGTAAAAACCAATAAACTTGTCGGCTTCAACGGTACCTGGGTTGGCTTCTAAGGTGATTTCAATATCTGCTTTATGATCGAAGCGACTCAGCACCTGTTTTAGTAAGATTTTAATTGATGCAGCTGAAAATAAACTCGGTGTTCCGCCACCAATAAATATTGAGTGTAATGGGCGATCGCTTAAGGAAAAACGCTTAATATCAGCATCTAAATCGGCAATTAAAGCGCTAACATAATCCTGTTCGGGAATAGCGCTTTTAACGGCATGGGAATTAAAATCACAATAAGGGCATTTTTCCACACACCATGGAATATGGATGTATAGTGAAAGTGGCTGGTTTTCTAACATATCTAACATACCTAACATAAGCACAGGGCTTTAAAAAGTTTACTTTGTAGCAAGGTTAAGTTTTTCAACCAATTTTGCTAATGCTTGACCACGATGACTGCGTTGGTTCTTTACATCTCGTGTTAATTGCGCTGAGGACATTTGTAAATCATTTTGCCAAAAAACCGGATCATAACCAAAGCCTTGTTCACCTTGTTTACTTCTTGAAATAGTACCTTGCCATACACCATGGCAAATAAGTGGTGTTGGATCATTTTCATGTTTCATATAAACCAGCACACAGTGAAAGCGTGCCGTTCGTTGCTCATCCGGGGTATCGGCTAAAGCGGCGAGTAACTTGTTGGTATTATCATCATCGGTTACTTGCCCTTGGGTGATGTCGGCAGCGTAACGCGCAGAATAAACACCCGGTGCACCATTTAAAGCATCAACTTCTAAACCTGAATCATCGGCAATAGCAGGTAAACCAGTAATTTTTGCCGCATGACGGGCTTTAATAATGGCATTCTCGACAAAGGTAGTGCCGGTTTCGGCAACTTCAGGTACATCAAATTCACTTTGCGGAACTACTTCAAGACCTTGCTCAGCCAACAATTGTGCTAACTCTTTAACTTTGCCTTGATTTCCTGTGGCTAATACTACTTTTGACATGATGCTTACCTGTGGCTATTGCGATTTTTATCGATGATATTTTAAAGGCGCCATTCTACCTTATACTGGCCTGTATCGCTAAAATTAAGGCTAAAAAAAAGAGCTATATAAAGCTCTTTTTTAATAATACCAAATCAATAAAGCTTGTTCCCACTCAGAGCTTGTCAGCGTTTTGAGAACAAATAGAATTTCTTTATGTATAGTCATTCTATATTAAGGGAATTATGTGCAGTTATCGAATTGCTGACAAACTCCCTAAGGGCGGGTTTAAAAGGCTTACATGCAGCGTTATTGATTTTGACAATAGAATAACTATTCTCTTCAATCAATGCCTTGCTTCTAAGCCTTTTAAGTCTCGCTGTGTGGTAAGAAGCTTACTTGAATTGGTATACCAAGTTAACGGCGTTTGCTATTAATCAACATAGAATTTTTGTGAAAATTTTAATTGCTGCTTTTCTTTACCATCATTAATCATAATATCAAAATGAAGGGTTTCTTCATTGTGATAGCTTACTTGGGCGAGATAATAAATAGCTTTACCTTCTTTGACCTCTTTAAAGTCTAGGTCTTTAAATTGTCCCAGATTGTTTTTAGCTTTACCGGTAATACTCACTGATTTGGCTGGTGTGCCTTTTTGGCTATTGTCTAATACCGAAATATTGATTAAACCATTGTATCGGCTGCGGGTAATACCATAGACCTTAGCTATCTCAGGGGTGAAAAAGGTTGAACCAATAGCCATGTAATGTACATTCATTGAACCTAATTTTTTCATGTTTTCAGCGCTAACACTGGTCATCACAAACAAGCTAAGGCTAAGTGCGATAAGTAGTTTGATGATTGAAGTTTTCATGTGGATCTCCCAAAAAAAGTACTGCAGACTTAGAACTGTGCTATTACTCTCTTTTATTATAGAACAGTTCTAAAGTAAGTTAAGTTCAAACATATAGGCAAACTGCTATGTTATAACGCGCCCCAATAAGGCAGTGAACTTGCCAATAATATATTGATGACATTCATCGCCAAAAACGCAACTAACATGGATAAATCTAAACCACCCATATTGGGGATTATTTTTCGAATAGGTCGTAAAAAAGGGTCTGTTAATTGGCTAATTACCATTAATGTAGCATTGTAGCCTTTTACTACCCAACTCATGATAGCCATGATGATCATTAATACAAACAGTAAGAAGCCCGCTTGTTTTAATAACACTAATAAACCGATGTAAAAGGCTAAAACACCTAAGCTTTCACCGGATAAAGCCGCCAGAGTAACAAATTTTAATGTTGCGACAATATAAGCAACAACTATGGTTGCCAGGTCTAACCCGCCGAATCCAGGAATAATTCGGCGCAGTGGTACCACTAATGGGTTACTTACTTTGACAATGAATTGGCTTAATGGGTTATAAAAGTCAGCTTTTACCCATTGTAGCCATATGCGCATGATTAAAATCATTAACAAGGCGTCGAAGGCGAATCTAAGCAAATAAATAATTGCTTCCATTGGTTTTCCTCTAGTTAATTTTAAATTTGGTAATTAATTTTTTAGAATTATAAATTTTTAATAATAAGTTTCTAATTAAAAATCCTGTAAATGAAATGAGCTATTTAGCCATTTCTTCAGCACGGGTAATGGCTGCATTCATGGCATTTTTCACCATTTCTTCGATACCATCATGCTTAAACTGCTCTATTGCTGCATGGGTAGCACCACCTTTTGAGGTGACATTAGCGCGCAAAGTAGAGATAGCATCGTCATTATGGGCAACCATTTGTGCTGCGCCTAGGGCCGTTTGCTGTACTAACATACGACTTTCTTGGGCAGAAAAACCTAAATGTTGCGCTTGTTTCTCCATAGCTTCCATAAACAAGAAAAAATAAGCTGGAGCAGAGCCAGCAACGGCGATAATATCATTAATCTTATCTTCTGTGGCAAGCCAAATTATTTTGCCAACAGCAGTCATAAGCTTCTCGGCAATCGATTTTTGCTCTGTGCTAACTTCAGGTGAGGCATATAAACCACTCATGCCTAGGCCCAACTGTGCTGGCGTGTTAGGCATAACGCGAATCACTGGCGGCAAGTTTACCTGGCTGTTTTTTGATAGCGCTAATTGAATCTGTGCCACTGTAGTCCCTGCGGCAACGGAGATAAACAGTTTTCCGGAAATACTGATAGCCTGACTTATTTGTCGACAAACGTCAGTGATAAAGTGTGGCTTTACACAAAGCACAACCACATCAGCAAATTCACAGGCCTTATTATTGTCATCAGTTTGTAAAACGCCGAATTCTTGCGCCAGATTCAGTCTCTTTGCCTCAGAAGGGTTAGACACCATGATGTTTTGTGCTGCCACACCTGAGTTGACTAGGCCAATAATAATCGCACGCGCCATGTTACCGGCACCAATAAAGGCAATTTTGTTCATAAAGATGTCCTAAGGTTAATTTTTATATGTTCGTTCGCCAAATATGGCGGTACCAATTCTCACCATGGTTGAACCGTGAGCCACCGCTTGTTCCAAATCATTAGACATACCTAAAGAAAGGGTATCGACACTGGGGTACTGTTTTTGCAATTGTGCAAATAATTGCTGCATTTTTTCATAGCAGGCGCTGCTGGCGTTTTTTTCAGGTACGGCCATTAAGCCACGTAAGGTGAGTTTATCACAGTTGTTGACTATTTCAGCGAGCGAAAAAATGTCATCAATAGCAACACCTGATTTTGACTCTTCATTGCTAATATTCACTTGTAAACATATGTTTAGCGGAGTATTGTGACAATTGTTATCTTGGATATGTTGATTTAAGCGCAGGGCAATTTTTTCTCTATCGACACTATGAACCCAAGAGAAATTACTGGCAATTTGTTTGGTTTTATTCGACTGAATTGGGCCAATAAAGTGCCAACTTGCCTCATTTAAGTGTGCCAGCTGGGCTATTTTTTCTATGGCTTCTTGCAGGTAATTTTCACCAAAATCATGTTGCCCGGCTAAATAGGCCTGCTCGATGAGGGCCGCTGGCTTAGTTTTACTGACTGCTAGTAGCGATACTGGCAATGATTGCTTTGACTGTTCACTAAGATGAGTTAATCGACCACTTTGCTGGCAAGCTTGCTGAATTTGCGCTTTAATTTTATCAAGATTATCTTTAATGTTTATCATGTGAATTTAGCGTGAACTTTTTAACTTATATTATTTTCTGGATAGTATAACCTATTAAATTATTACCGATAAAAGATAAAAACATTATTTTTTATCACCCTATTTATTACCGTATAAAAGAGGCTTTTATGGATATTACCGAACTACTTGCATTTAGCGTACAGCATAACGCATCAGATTTACATTTATCAACGGGCACACCACCGTCAATTCGTGTAGATGGTGATATACGTAAACTTAATATCCCAGCTTTTGATGCTAAAGATGTTAATGCTTTAGTGTATGACATTATGAATGACCGTCAGCGCAAAGAATATGAAGAGAATTTAGAGGTGGATTTCTCCTTTGAAGTCCCCGGATTAGCGCGCTTCAGGGTGAATGCTTTTAATCAAAATCGCGGTCCAGCAGCCGTGTTTCGTACCATCCCAAGTAAAATCCTGTCACTTGACGACTTAGGTTGTCCGGAAATATTTCGGGAAATTTCCGATACCCCGCGCGGCTTAGTTTTAGTAACAGGACCTACCGGCTCGGGTAAATCAACCACCTTAGCGGCCATGGTTGATTATATAAATAATACCAAACACGATCATATTCTTACCATCGAAGATCCTATCGAGTTTGTGCACGAGAACAAAAAGTGTTTGATTAACCAGAGGGAAGTCCATCGTGATACTTTGAGTTTTTCAGCGGCATTGCGTTCTGCCTTACGTGAAGATCCTGATGTTATTCTCGTTGGTGAAATGCGTGATTTAGAAACTATTCGCTTAGCCATGACAGCAGCAGAAACGGGTCATCTAGTCTTTGGTACACTGCATACCACTTCAGCGCCCAAGACTATTGACCGTATTATTGATGTTTTTCCGGGTGAAGAAAAATCTATGGTGCGCTCTATGCTTTCTGAGTCATTACGTGCTGTTATCTCTCAAACTTTGATTAAAAAGGTTGGTGGTGGTCGTGTTGCTGCCCATGAAATAATGATTGGTGTACCCGCTATTCGAAACCTGATTCGCGAAGATAAAATAGCGCAAATGTATTCGGCTATTCAAACCGGTATGCAACACGGTATGCAAACCATGGATCAATGTCTGCAAAACCTAGTAAATCGCGGCATGATTACCAAACAAGATGCCATGGAAAAAGCGGTTGATAAAAATCAATTTTCAGGTTTTTAGCACCTAGCTTTTGCCAGTAAAAGAAATAGAGGATATTAGATGAGACTTCATCAATTATTAGAAAAAATGGTAAAAAAAGACGCTTCGGATATGTTTGTCACCGCCAAAATGGCGGTAAGCGCAAAGATAAATGGTGAGTTGCAACCGATAGATGATGCGGTATTAACGGCTGAAGAGTCTTTAGAACTTGTCCATGCCGCCATGAATGAAAAACAGCAGCAGCAATTTCATAACGAAAAAGAATGTAACTTTGCTATTGAAATTGATGATATTGGCCGTTTTCGTATCTCTGCTTTTTGGCAAAGAGATATGGCCGGTATGGTTGCTCGTCGTATCGTCACTGTAATACCTGATGTTGACGATTTAGGTTTACCACAGATACTTAAAGAAGTTGTTATGTCTAAGCGTGGCTTAGTACTTTTTGTTGGTGGTACCGGTACGGGTAAATCAACCTCAATGGCATCACTGATAGGTTATCGTAACCGTAATTCTTGTGGCCATATTTTAACCATTGAAGATCCGGTGGAATTTGTCCATGAACATGGCAAAAGTATGATCACTCAGCGTGAAGTTGGTTTAGATACCGAATCTTTTGACGCTGCACTGCAAAGTTCATTACGACAGGCGCCGGATGTTATCTTAATTGGTGAAATCCGTAACCAAGAAATTATGGAGCATGCGCTAAGTTTTGCTGAAACGGGTCACTTATGTATTGCTACCCTGCATGCTAACAATGCCAACCAAGCCATTGATCGGATTATGCATTTAGTGCCAGCGGATCAACACGGTAAATTATTATTTGATTTGGCATTAAACTTACGCGGCATTATTGCTCAACAGCTGGTACCGACACAAGACGGCCATAGTCGAGTTGCCGCCATTGAGATTTTACTTAACTCGCCTTATATCAGTGAACTTATCAAAAAAGGTGATATTGGTAGTATTAAAGAGGTTATGGAAAAGTCTAATGAATTAGGCATGCAAACGTTCGATCAGGCGCTTTTTAATCATTATCAAAATGGTTTGATCACTTATGCTGATGCCTTACATCATGCAGATTCACCAAATGATTTACGCTTAATGATTAAATTACGTAGTAATGAACAAGCAGGTACAGGTGGATTATCTGGGGTAACGTTAGACGGTTTTGAGCCGACAGATAGCTAGCAACTATTGCCTTGTTAGTTACTATTACCTTGTGAGTAGACTTTACTGACTTGCTGGTTATAACTGAGTTGTAGGCTATAAAATTCGAAAGCTGATATTTACTTATTTTCAAAAGTAACTATCAGCTTTTTTATAACTCAAAGAAGTGTCTTTAATAGTTTTAGATGGTTATTGGACGTTAATCTGCTTTCTTGCTTGGCTGTGAACTATTACCAACATAATAGTAAAGCGTCCAAGTGGTAGAAAATAAGCCCGATGTTGGTACTAAATGTGTTGAGAAGCTTACTTGCTCACTATGTTTAGCGTCATGATTAGTAAAAACTGCCTTCATGCCATCATCGTGTTTTCTTTTACTTTCTTCTAATTGCCACTCATCACCTAAGCATTGTTGAGTGATTTTTTTTGCATTGTGATAATAGTTTTGCGCGGTTTCTTCATTTGGCGCAACTAAGCGACAAGAATAAGAGTGTTGCTTGCCGCCCCATGAAAACACTTGGCAGTTTTCACCAAAAAGCTGATATTTAGCTTTCCACATATTACTGACTCTGCCGCCCACTTTTATCTCTTTAAGTTGCTTAAAGTCATCATAATAAGCATTTTTAAGTAAGTCGAGCTTAGTACAAGGGTTCGTCAGGGGCATAATGTTGGCGGAGATTTTTGTATTTTGATTAACACAACTTGTCAAAAAGATGCTGGAGAGGATAAGGGTACATTTTGTAATTATTTTCATAAAACTATATCAGCCTGACGTAAAATTTTAAGGTAAATACTTGCTATTGGTGATGGTACAGAGTTTTAACTATTTTTCCTAGCTAAGCTAGCACTAAAATTCACTAGTGCAAACAATAAAAAGATAAAAAGCAACAGGGTATTAAGGTACTTTAACGCTATATCATAGTGAAAAGAGTTATGTTTTTAGCAAGTTAAATAGCTTAAAATAAAAACATTATTTTTATTATTTATTACAACTCTTTAGACTAAGCCTCATGATGCCTATTTCACCTTTAAGTAAAGAAACACTCGACAGTATCCAAACCAAAATAGACCATAAAACTAAACCACTAGGCGCCTTAGGTGCACTTGAACCCTTGGCTTTACAACTCGCTTTAATTAACCAGCAAAGACGAGAAAACAACTGCAAGTTTGCTAGTGCTAGCTTATCTAACACTGTTGATGAAGCCAGTGAAAAAATAAGCATGAAAATGCCGACCATGTTAGTTTTTGCTGGCGATCACGGCATCAATGAAGAAAAATTAAGTATTGCCCCCAGTGAAGTGACCCAGCAAATGGTACTCAATTTTTTACAGGGTGGCGCGGCGATAAACTGCTTTTGCCAAAGTAATGAACTTGCCTTAACTGTGATTGATTGCGGTATATTGAAAGCGATTGAGCAGGACAAGATACCTCAGCCGGTAAAGGGTAATATGAGTAGGGTTAACCTTATTGAGCAACGACTTGGCGCAGGCACCAATAATTTTTCACTAGGGCCAGCTATGTCTATCACTCAGGTAGAGCAAGGCTTTGAATATGGCAGGCAAGTTGTTAATGCGCAAGTCGCACAGGGGGTCGAGTTATTATTGCTTGGTGAAATGGGTATTGCCAATACTAGCTCTGCTGCTGCGTTAATGTCAGCGCTCACTACATTTAGTGTCGAGCAATGTGTCGGTCGAGGTACTGGTATTACGGATGAGCAATTAAATAAAAAAATAGCTTTGATAGAGAAAGCATTACAGCGAGTTAGCCTATCTTGTAAAGAGTTGAGTAGAGAGTCCGGGAAAGAGCCTGAGACTTTAAATCAAACTGAGGTACTAACTCTTTTATCTGAATTAGGCGGCTTCGAAATAGTACAAATGGTCTCTGCGATATTAACTGCGGCAGCTAAAAGTATTCCGGTCGTTATTGATGGCTTTATTGTTAGTGTGGCCGCACTTGTTGCCCTTCGCTTAGATAAAAATGTCGCCAACTACCTTATATTTTCACATGTCTCGCAAGAGAAAGCTCACCAAGATTTACTATCTGAACTATTAACGGCACAAACATTAACTGAGCAAGATGGCCAAGCCTTATTAAATCTAGGTTTACGTTTGGGGGAGGGCACTGGTGCTGCACTTGCTTATCCTTTGATTAAAGCGGCGGCAAGTTTTTATAATAATATGGCCAGTTTTGAAAGTGCTGGAGTTACGGTGTGACTAAGCCAGCAAATGGAGAGATAAAAGTGCAGGTAAAAGAGTCTCAGATAGAGCAGTTAAAAGCGCAAGCAAAAACTCAGCTGAATTTATTTTATTTGGCACTAAGTTTTTTTACACGTTTACCTGTGCCCCAATCAATGATTTATTCAGAGGCATTACTCAATAAAGCTAACCGATACTTCTCCTTAGTAGGCTTAGTCACAGGTTTACTTCTTACGTTGATTTATGTCGTTTTTAGTGGTTTTTTACCCGTCAATATCGCTGTGTTGTTAACTATGGGCGCAAGTTTACTACTAACAGGCGCTTTTCATGAGGACGGTTTAGCCGATATGGCTGATGGCATTGGTGGCGCTTTTGCTAGAGAAAAGCGACTAAGCATAATGAAAGATAGTCGTATTGGTACTTATGGCGCTGCTGCCTTAGTGATGGCTTTGCTGTTAAAATTTACTTTGTTAGTAGAGTTGGCTCAGCAAGAGAGTAACCACTTACTTTTAGCGCTAATTTTAGCGGCAAGTTTATCTAGGGCTGTTGCGGGTAGTTTAATTTCTAGCATGCCCTATGTCAGTGACGATGAGCAAAGTAAGAGTAAGCCCTTAGCTCAGGCGCAGTCTTCAACTGAGTTATCTATCTTACTCTTGATAGGTATTGCGCCATTAATTTTTTATGCAAGCGAAGTGGTATTTGCTTTGTTGCTGGTGTTATTGATTTTTCGTTGGTTATTTAAGCAGTGGCTTATGGACAAAATAGGTGGCTTTACCGGTGATTGTTTAGGCGCAGCACAGCAAATTTCTGAGTTACTTATTTATCTAACGCTGGTTTCCTTTATCAATAAAGATATCTTGTCAGGAGTAATAACTTGATTCATTTTGTTCTAGGTGGGGCGCGCTCGGGTAAGTCGAAATTTGCCGAGCAACAAGTACTGAAATTGACCACAAGGCAAAATAAACAAGCGGTTTATATTGCTACGGCAACTGTCATTGATGTGGAAATGGGCAGTAGAATAAATCAGCATAAAAATGATAGAGCTGCACGGGGTGATAGCTGGCAATTAATTGAATGTCCATTAGCGCTTGCCGAAACACTGACTGACCTTGATAACAATAAGGTCTATTTATTGGACTGTTTAACCTTGTGGCTGAATAACCAACTTTATGCTGTGCATGGAGCAAGCAACGGCGAGCAAGGTCAGCACTTACAAACTAAGATAGATAGTTTAGTCGTGTCTTTAGGCTCAGTAAATGCTGACGTTATTATTGTCAGCAATGAAATAGGTCTAGGTGTTATCCCAATGGGCGAATCAACCCGTTTATATGTTGATTATTGTGGTTGGTTAAATCAAAAAGTTGCCGGCATTGCCGATAAGGTCACCTTGGTAACCGCGGGAATTCCGTTAACTATTAAAAATGTTAATGGGTAAGTGATAATTATACCAATTTAATTATCGCTCACTTGTGCTGGTTAAAATACCTCAATCCCAATAGCCAGCTATTGCTCAATCAAGCGCCTTGCCCTGATTTATTTTTCCTGCGCACAACAAGATCACAAACTTAATGGAATTGGTATTATTTATGCTTGAAATAGAGTTAATAAGGCATGTAAAGGTAACTGGTAAACCGGCTTTATATGGTTGCACAGATATAAAGCCTATTGCTAGTGAGAATAGCCGTTTGCTTAAATACTTAGTTGCCCAACAAAAAAGCGCGAAAGCTTATCAAACTATTGTTTGCTCACCTCTAATACGTTGCCAAGTTTTAGCGCGAGAATTTTCCGAGGCTTGCCATTTACCTTTAGAGATATCTCCGGATTTACAAGAGATGAACTTTGGCTGTTTTGATGGCGTTCCTTTTGATGACATTCCTTTTGATAATACTCCCTTTAGCGAAGCGCAAAGTCCAAGCATAAAGGGGCAGAGTCGAAAGCTAAATGAACTAAGTCCTCTAAATGAATTAAGTCCTGAACTGCATTGGTCACAGCTTGAAGCTTTTTTTCTAGCCCCTGCAGAGATAGTATTACCTAAGGCTGAGACCTTAGCCGTTTTTCATCATAGAGTAATAAACGCCTGGAAAATTTTGCTAGCCCAACATATCGCTATTGCCACTAAGCAAACAGAATCGAAAACACCTCGACGGGTTTTAGTTATTGTCCATGGCGGTGTTATTCGCATGATATTAGCGCATATATTACAACTAGATTGGCAACAAGCCAGTTGGCATCAAAAGTTACAGATTGGTCATGGTAGTCTCTCTCGGGTTTTTGTTAGCCAGCCTTATCAAGATAAAAAACAATGCCGGAAACCAACCCCTGAGCCACACCAACAACAACCCCAATATTTATATCAACAACCATCCCAACAGTTACATCAGCAAGTGACGGCCATTGCCATACCGCTGCTCGAGGACTTTTAAATTGAAAGCCAAGCAAGACATGCAAAGTAAAACTCAGACTACGAATAACCCATTTGAGTTAGCAAAATCTGCTCAAGGCAAAACCTTGATGGTGCAAGGGACAACTTCCGATGCAGGAAAAACTACCTTAGTAGCTGGCCTTTGTCGCTTGTTTGCTGATTTACATATTAAGGTAGCACCATTTAAGCCGCAGAATATGGCACTCAATAGTGCCGTTACCCCTTGTGGTGGCGAAATAGGCCGAGCACAAGCACTGCAAGCTAAGGCAGCGCGCTTACCTTTAGATGTCGACTTTAACCCTATTTTACTCAAACCTAATAGTGACACTGGCGCACAAGTAATTGTCCATGGCAAAGCGCTTAGCCATAACGCATCGTCGAATATGGAAGCGAGTGAGTACCAAGATTATAAAAAAGTGGCTATGCAAGCCGTGCTTAGTTCACATCAGCGCTTAATAAAAAAATATGAATTGGTGGTAGTAGAGGGAGCGGGAAGCCCGGCAGAGATAAACTTACGTGAGGGTGATATTGCCAACATGGGTTTTGCCGAGGCCGTCGATTGCCCAGTGTTGATTATTGCTGATATAGATAAGGGCGGCGTGTTTGCGCAATTGGTTGGTACCTTGATGTTGTTGTCACAGTCAGAGCAAGACCGAGTTGTTGGCTTTGTCATTAACCGCTTTCGTGGCGATATTAAGTTACTTGAGTCAGGCTTGACCTGGTTGGAGCAAAAAACCAATAAACCCGTGTTAGGGGTTTTACCTTATTTACACGGCTTAGATATATCTTCTGAAGATGCGCTGGTAACAAAACAGTCATCAACACAAGGCACATCGTCTTCAGGCAAAGTGCGTATTGTGGTATTAGTTTATCCGCATATGAGCAATCACACTGATTTTGATGCCTTGCGCCACCATAACGATATTGATTGCCAATTTCTGTTCGCTAAGGGGGCTGAAGGTGATACTAGTCCTGAAAAAATAGCTATTCCTCCCTGTGATTTGATTATTTTACCTGGTAGTAAGAATGTTCGTAGTGACCTCAGCTTTTTACGTCAACGTGGCTGGCATAATGATATTGCCAAACATCTGCGTTATGGCGGCAAAGTAATAGGCATTTGTGGTGGTTATCAAATGCTTGGTCAATTGATCGATGATCCCGATGGATTGGAAGGGCAAGCGGGTAGCAGTAAAGGTCTCGGCTATTTTGCTATGAAGACAGTGTTAAAGCGGCAAAAGACCTTGCTTAATGTTTCAGGACTATTACAACTAGCTGGACAAAGCGTTGAAATCAGTGGTTATGAGATTCATGCCGGTGAGAGCACAGTTCTTAATGACGACGAAAAACCGCTTGATACGCTACTTGATATTCAAGGCGATAAACAAGGGTTAATAACGGAAGATGGTCAAATAGCAGCTTGTTATTTACATGGCTTGTTTGACCAGCCCAATGCCCTAAAACTCTTTATGCATTGGCTTGGTCATGAGGTAAGTCAAGCGCCGAGTATTGAAGTACTTGAGGAACAAGCCATTGAACGTGTCAGTCAAGCATGTCAAAAATATCTGGATATGGCAAAAATAAAACAAATAATAACAGACTGGTACAAATAACCACAAAGTAATAAAGGTTATTGTTTGCTGTATTGATCTAAATCAATTCTTCGTTATTTCAGCTTGTTAAAATGCTCTTATTGGTAATATTGCCAGCTGAAAAGGTAGCGCAGGAGTGGCTTAATGTCGTACTTACAACAATCCCCTAAACTCAATAGTGATAACAGCAAGAGTAAACCAATAGTTTACTCTTGCTCTGGTTGTTCAAACCTTGCGCAGATGGCGCACAATATTTCTTTAAACCTTGATGGTGACGGTATTGCTGAAATGTCTTGTGTTTCAGGGGTTGTCGGTCAGGTTGAGCCTATTCTGGCTTTGGCAAAATCAGGTCGAGCTATTATTGCTATTGACGGCTGTGAGCTGGGTTGCACTAAAGCTTGTCTGGATAAAAGCGCTATCAAAACCGATCACTACTTTAAAATTAGCGATTTAGGCTTTGATAAACGTGATAAATGGCATGATTCTCTTAGTGAGAATACTATTGCTATGAAAAGTATCTATCAAGCTCTGATGAATGCAGGTATTGGCTTTACTTAAAAACCAGTTAACAGTAAAAGAATTATTATAAAAAAGCGGCTCAATTTAATTGATCCGCTTTTTTATTTTGCATTCGATTATATAGCGGTACAGGTCAAACTAAGCGTCTTTATCTAAGAAGGGTGCGTACTGATTGTGTTTACCCAATACTGCTTGACTGCCTTTAAGAGAGAAGCTATAACCACAGAGTGAAAATTTACCACGAAAAGCCAGTGCCTGTACTAGTTCTTGACTATCAAGGGGAGAGAAACTAGCAAAGTATTCACTGCCGCTTTCAACCAAAACAGTTAAAGGACGTAAAGCACTACCTTTATTAAATTTAATACTTTGACAGCTTTTATCACCCTTTGCGGATAGCTGTGACCATAGCTCACCATCAGGAACTTGATCAGCCTGCCAGTGAATGATAATTCCCTGATATTCAGATAAGTATAAATTGAAGTTATCTGGCATCTCAAGCAAATGGTTCTTAGTAGTAATGCTATTACTGGCGGTGCTTTGAGAGCTATCTTGTGTTTCAGTCAATTCAGTCTCATTGCTACTTAACTGCTGTTCATTGATTGAGTTAAATAAACTATTAACAAAGACCGCGATAA
>NZ_JABSOV010000053.1 GCF_013215345.1 Colwellia sp.
ACTACTCGTTAATAAAATATTGGTTATATCCGTAGCGCTGGTGTTTACCGTTGTGGTTGTAGGAGTCGTTAATGTCCCAGGGGTCTGCTGATTGGTACCCTCAATTAAGTTTACTTCTGACTCTGAGTCACCACAGGCAGTTAACGCAGAGGTTAACAAGCTCATTAGAAGTAGCGGGGACGTTTTTGCTGAAAGCTTTGCCATTGATAAATCCTTTTTATTTAGTTCTTTTACACCATAGGCTAGTTTTCTTTAGTTGATAAATAACTTTACACATTTTTACATAGCGTTATTAACCCGTATAGGAATAGGTAAAGAGAAACTGGTTACTGTTTTATTGCTTGAACAGTTAATGAGGCAGTAATTAACTGTTGAAGTGGCAATTACTGCTGGTGGTTTCATCAATAGAAGTAGGCTGTTAGTAGATACTTAGTAAAGCTACTTGATTCAGTTAAGGTTTAGCTAATATTAGTTAAGGCTAGTTAAAGTTTAGCCAAGGATGAGCTAAAGTGCAGTTAAACTCGGTATTTTCAAGGTCTCTCTGCTAAGTAGTTTTGCCGCAACCTCTGCAGGGACTTGGTAAAATTCTTTAGTATATTCTTGTGCGTGCAAATAGGCCTTTATTTGCTTTTTTACTTTGCATGGGTTGCTACATTGTAGCGAAAAAACAACGCTATAATCACCTATGGTTTTTGCTGATAACGATTTAGCATACTCTCGGGGGTCTTCAGGCGTACAGCCAATTCTAACAACATCAGAAAAAAATGAATGTGTCATCACATAAACATTACCTAATAAAATATCTTTAATAATCGTTGTTGCGGGTGCTTTGTCAGTATTGTGCATAAATTTAATATAGATCCATTTATATTGAGCTTAGTCCATGTTTACTCTGGTTAGTCTACCGTAAACATCCAAAATTATCCCTACACTTTAAGCTATCAACTTTTTCAAAACCTTGTGATAGCTCAATATCTTTTAATATAAATATTTAAGTTTATTGAATATAACGAGGAGATAATTAGCTTAACGACACTAATTATCCATTTTAACGGCCTTGAATTATGCCCATTAGTTCAAAATGACCAGTAGACTACACTAGGATTATGTTTTCTTTACGTATATCGTATACAATGCGCAAAATTTGTAAATTTTGGTGTAAGTATGTATTCAAAAGGTTTCACGTTAATTGAATTAGTGACAGTGATTGTTATTCTTGGGGTTTTGTCAGTGACCGCTTTACCACGTTTTATTAATCTAACTCAAGATGCCCATGATAGTGTGGCTCATGCCACTTTTGCTTCTTTTGAAAGTGCCGTAGATCTATACCATACTTGTTGGCTAGCTCAATCATCGCCAGGTTATGTTAAAGATCTAAAGTGTTTTGGCGCAGGTGATATAGATTCTACTGTCACTGGCTTCCCCTTAGGTGAAAATACCGCAGACGGCACACTGCTGACAGCAAGTTTTTGCGCTGAGCTTTGGCAGGGGTTGCTCGAGCAAGACTTTCAAATCGCAGGACATTCGGACGATGCTTTTGGTGGCGAAATCGATATAGTTTACTGGTATTATGGTGGAGCAATAACTGCGGCTGATACTTATTGTTATTTCAATTATATTGCTGACAATCCAGCTAAAGGCCAAGAAAATTGGCAAATGCTCTACTACCCGGGTACGGGCGAAGTTACCGTAGGTAAAGCAACGCTAGGTTAACTCTAACTTATATTATGTCTGTTTTGGTTCTAGATATTGTCCTCATTTTTAAACTCACCACTATACTTATAAAACGGTTATTCGTTTAAGGCTCCCACAAGTGCGTGTTTTGTTATTAACTATACTCATTCTTACCTCTACTAAGTTATATTCTTCAGCGGATGAGCCGATAGTTTTGCCGATAAATCATTGGGCTAGCCAGAAATTACTTATCAAGATTGTCGGTAATAAAATTGAGCAATTAGGCTATAAAGTAGATTATTTACCAATGAACTCCACGCTTGAGCTGGGTGCTTTAAGAAAAGGATTAATTCATTTCCAAGTAGAGCTTTGGCAAAGCCATGATGATGGTCCCTTTATGAAGGCTGTTAGTAAAGGCTATGTTGAAGATATGGGCTTACATAGCGCAATTGGTAGAGAAGATTGGTGGTATCCAGCTTATGTGAAAGAATTATGTCCGGGATTGCCTCAATGGCAAGCATTAAAGAAGTGTTCAGCGATTTTTAGCCGACAGGGCAGTGGTTCAAAAGGAGTATATTTTACCGGACCGTGGAATTATCGTGATGCAGAGCTTATCAGGGCGCTAGAGTTAAACTTTACCATTGAGCGTTTAGAAAACACGCAATTACTTTGGCAAGAATTACGTGTAGCTGAGAAAAATATACAGCCAATAATTTTACTTAATTGGCAGCCAAACTGGGTTGATGTTCGCATCAAAGGAGACTTTGTAGAGTTTCCTGAATTTGAAAAATCTTGTGAGCAAGACCCAGCATGGGGGGTCAACAAAGAGATGACTTTTGATTGTGGTAATCCCAAGGTTACTCTTATCAAAAAAGCCGCTTGGCCAGGACTAAAAAAGCGATGGCCTTGTGTTTATCAATTGCTAAAAAAAGTTAATTTAACCACTGAGATGATTGCCGAGGCTTCGGCATTATATGGGATAGATAAAAAAACTGAGCAGCAAGCGATAACAGCATGGCTGGCTAAGTTTAGCGATCAAAGCCAAGACTGGTTAAGTTTTACTTGTCCTAAAAACTTTCTCGGTAATTCCCCACAATCTTAGCTCTATTTCCTCAATTGCCTGTGCTTAAGGTTATTTGTGTCTATATTTACCTATATGTTTATTTACCTCAATTAACAATTAATAGCTAATAAATGAGGGCATCCCATGGCAAAAGCAATAATTGCTGATATTAAACCAATTAAAGTCAATTTAGATAAAGACCAAGAGTATTACTTTTGTGCCTGCGGTCGTTCACAGAGCCAGCCTTTTTGTGATGGCTCACATAAGGGCACCGGACTTAAATCACAGCGCTTCGTTGCCGAAGAAAGTGGTGATGCTTATTTATGTCGATGTAAACAAACGGGCAATGCACCTTATTGTGATGGTAGCCATAAACAATTGACCAAAGAGAAAATAGGCAGCGGCAAAGAATCAGAAACAATTTCAATAACTAAAATGCCGATAGCGAGTGCTACAAAAGAAGAGCCAACGGTAGCGTTTATTCATCAACTTGCAAAAGAGGGCTTAGCAGGTGTTGGTCAACATGGGCCAATGACCTCAATGGGGGTGCCTAGGTATCAATTGCCGCACTGGGATGACTTGCAAATTATGGTGGCACAGATGGCGCGCAAACCACTAATGGAAGATGTCAGTGTCAGCACCGAGCTGGTTATTGGGCCACAAGCTAAAAAACCGTTAAAGTTAAAAATCCCCTTGTTTGTCTCAGACATGAGTTTTGGCGCATTATCCGAAGAGGCTAAAGTTTCTTTAGCCAAAGGTGCTGAGCTTTCCGGTACGGGTATTTGCTCAGGAGAAGGCGGCATGTTGCCTGAGGAGCAAGCAGCTAATTCTCGTTATTTTTATGAACTAGCTAGTGCCAAGTTTGGTTATGATGAAAAGCTATTAAAAAATGTGCAAGCCTTTCATTTTAAAGGTGGCCAAGCTGCGAAAACAGGCACTGGCGGGCATTTACCTGCTAGTAAAAATGTTGGTAAAATTTCACAAGTTAGGGGGCTAATACCGGGGAACGCGGCGGTGTCACCACCAACGTTTAAAGACTTAGTTAGTGTCAGTGATTTTAAAGACTTTGCCGATCATGTTAGAGCTATTACTGGTGGCATTCCCATCGGCTTTAAATTAAGTGCCAATCATATCGAGCAAGATATTCAATTTGCCTTAGATGCCAGTGCCGATTACCTTATTTTAGATGGTCGCGGTGGTGGTACCGGCTCAGCGCCCGAAATGTTTCGAGACCATATCAGTGTACCGACTATTCCAGCGCTTGCCAGAGCAAGACGTTATCTTGACAAAGTTGGCGCTAGTGGCCGAGTAACACTCATTATTACTGGCGGACTACGTGTGCCGATGGACTTTGTTAAAGCGCTTGCTCTGGGGGCCGACGGTATAGCGATAGCCAACAGTGCTATGCAATCTATTGGCTGCGTGGCCGCAAGAATGTGTCATACCAATAATTGTCCTGCGGGTATCGCCACGCAAAAAGCTGATTTACGTCAACGCTTAAATATTGACAAATCATCCAAGCAATTGAGTAATTTCTTTGATGCCTCAACGCAATTGATGCAGGTTATGGCACGCGCCTGTGGTCACCATGATCTAAATAAATTTGGTTTAGAGGACTTATCAACTTGGCATCGTGAAATGGCGTTACTCAGTGGTGTACATTTTTCAGGAATGCTTGCTCAAGGGCCGATTTCACCGGGAGATAATTCCCCGGAATAAAGGTAAGGTAAATACAAAAGGCGCAGCTTACAACTAATGGTCGCGTTAGCTACTAGGCTATGTGGATTGCTGTTATAATGCAGCCATTATTATGCTGTCAGCCTTTATTTATCAGTTAGCCCATTCGTTAACCCCATAAGTAGGTTGTTCAGAAAAGTTTATTTTGCTCTCGAGACACCTTATGTCCTTCTCAACACTTAAATTATCCGCGCCAATTTTAACTGCTTTAGCTGATTTAGGTTATGAAAAACCTACCGCTATTCAAAACAAAGCGATACCTCACGTTTTAGCGGGTAGAGATCTTATTGCCGCTGCACAAACCGGCACAGGTAAAACCGCTAGTTTTGTTTTACCTTTACTTGAACAGCTCAACAGCCGTTATAAAAAAGCGAATCAGAAACTTCGCGGCAAACGCATTCGTGCGCTTATCCTTGTACCTACGCGTGAACTAGCGGTACAAGTTGAAGCCAGTATTAGTCAGTATGCTAAGCATTTAGATATTAGCTCTATGGCAATGTACGGCGGTGTTGATGCGCAAGCACAAAAGGAAAGCTTGATTTGGGGTATAGATATTCTTGTTGCCACGCCAGGACGTTTACTCGACATGGCGCATCAAAGAGCCCTGTATTTTGATGAATTGGATATGTTGGTACTTGATGAAGCCGATAGAATGCTTGATATGGGCTTTATTGATGACATCAATAAAATTATTGAGCGCTTGCCTGAGCAGCGTCAAAATCTATTGTTTTCTGCCACAATCTCAGAAGATGTTCGTGGTTTAGCAAAAAGGACTATTCATAAGCCCGTTGAAATTAGCGTTGCTGGCGATAAAGCCTCTAAACCTAAAATAAAGCAGTGGTTAGTGACCACCGATAAAACCAATAAGTCAGCATTACTGAGTCATTTAATCAGCACGCAAAACTGGCAACAAGCACTTATCTTTATCGAAACTAAACACGGCGCAGCCAAACTGGTAAGCCAATTAGAAAAGCGTGGTATTGCCGCAGAAAGTATTCATAGTGGTAGAACCCAAGATATTCGTGAACAAATACTTGCCGATTTCAAATCAGGAAAAATCAAATTTTTAGTGGCAACAGGTATTGCTGCTCGAGGGCTTGATATTGGTGATCTTAGCCTAGTTGTAAATTATGATTTACCTGCGCAAGTAGATGATTATATTCACCGTATCGGTCGTACTGGCCGAGCTGGCGCGGAAGGTGAGGCGGTATCGCTCGTTTCTAAAGATAACTTTAGAGAGCTTTGTGCCATTGAAAGTCGTTTGGGCCATATCATAGATCGCAAAGAATTTAGCGAGTTCCCCGTGAAAAAAGTAGTGCCGGTTTCTGTTTTAAACTTTGTCCCTAAAAACTCTAAAGCTAGAAGTAGTCAAGGAGAAGGACGTCAATCGACAAGTCATCAAGGGCGCAGCGCTAAAACTCGTAGTTCGAGTTCTTTTAGCCTTAAGCCACGTAGTGCTAAACCTAGTAATGAACAGGCGAAAAAGAGCAATGTAAGAAGTCCATGGCCAGCTAAATAAAGCTATGGCGTAAATTGTTTTAAAGCGTTAAATAAAAACCGCATTAATGTTAGTCATTAACGCGGTTTTTTATATTTATCTAACTATTATTTAGGAGAAAACTCTCTCGAATAAGTAGGTAGTAATCGTTTTAGCTTTTGTTTTAGTTACGATTGAATCAAATGTACATCGCGCTGCGGGAACGGAATAGTAATACCATTTTTATCAAGGGCTTTCTTAATGCCTTCATTAACTTCAAAGTAAACATCCCAATAATGCTCAGGTAAACAGTGCGGTCGAACAACAAAATTCACCGAGCTGTCAGCCATCTCAGATAAACCGACAAATGGAGCTGGATCTTGCAGCACTTTGTCATTACTAACCAATACTGCCATTAATACCGATTTGGTTTGATCTATATCTGCGTCATAAGAAACACCAGCGCTTAAGTCGACACGAATTTTACCTTCAACGGTGTAGTTAACCACTGAGCCATTAGAAGTCGAGCCATTTGGGATAATGATGCGTTTAGACTGTGGTGAAAGTAAAATAGTATTAAAAATTTGTACTTCTTTAACCACACCTAAGTGACCTTGAGACTCAATTAAGTCGCCGACTTTGTAAGGCTTGAATATCATAATTAATACACCGCCAGCAAAGTTAGCCAAGCTGCCTTGTAAGGCTAAACCTATGGCTAAACCAGCTGCACCGAGTACCGCAATAAATGAGGTTGTCGCTATACCGACCATAGAAGCAACAGAAATAAATAGTAGTAGTTTAAGTATCCAAGAAACCAAACTGCCCATAAAAGGGATCAAGGTTGGGTCGACTTTTGAACGTTCCATGGAGGCTTTCACTAGTTTACTGATGCCGCTGATGATCCATAAGCCAATCAGTAAAGTAAGAATCGATAAAGCTAATTTTGGCGCATAAGCTAGGCCAAGTTCATAGGCTTTCATGGTGAGAGTTTCGAGTTGTGTGATAGAGGTATCTATTGTACTCATTGAATTTCCTTTATTAACAATGATTAAAGTCGCTGGTATTTTATACTGACTAGAAAAAAATACAATCTATGCTTTTGAAAAACAGGACGTTATTCATCATTATTTTTTAAATTACTTTGTCGCGAGTAAAATTCATATTTGTAATCAAAGCACGCTTATCAGTGCAGAGTCAGTTATAATGTGTGCATCTTTTGAAAGTTATTTTAAATAGCTATTTATTTAACTATTCAAGCAACTCAAGAACACGACACCCTTTAGGTTTTTAAATGATTAATAATGACATCCTACGCCGCCTCAGTACTATCTTTGACTTAACGGATGAAAAAATCCGCACTATTTTTGCCTTAAGCCAATGTGAAATTAGTGAACAGCAGTTAGCAAATTATTTCAAAGAAAAAGATGATGCGGCCTACCAAGAGATACTTGATGTAGAGCTTGCTAGTTTCTTAAATGGTTTAATTATTGAGAAACGAGGACCAAGTGATGGTCCGGCACGTGAAACTGAAGAGCAATTAACCAATAACATGATTTTTAATAAAATTAAAATTGCTATGTCTTTAAAAGCAGAAGAGGTGATTAGCATTCTAGAGCTAGCAGACCTTAGCTTAGGTAAATATGAGTTAAGTGCCTTTTTTAGAAACGTAAGTAATAAGCATTATAGAGATTGCTCGGATGATGTTTTATCGACTTTCTTAAAAGGCTTAAAAATTAAATCACAAGAAGCCAGTTAAGTTAATACCAATCCCACTAACTATGTGATCATTTCTACTTTCTAAAATGACCAACTACTTCGTTATTTATTTAATAATTAGAACAACTAGTTATTAAAGTAAATGTCTTGTATTTGGCAATTTTTTCTACGTATAAAGTAGATCACCTAATTAATGGAACTGGTATAACATCACTGCTGATAAAGAGCCTGCTAAATTAACAAACATTAGCGGGCTCCGTCACTAAAACGTCATCTTTTCTTCATATTAGTTTCATATAACTTCTATAAATTGCCACTTAAGTTAAATAAAGTTAAGTGATTGGAGAGTAATATGGACAATGAATATTGGCATGATGAGGACTTATTAGCAGAGGATGAATTAACCAGACCTGATAAAAAGGGTCGGGGTAAAGCACAAAAACGTAAATGGCGTGAAATCGAAGTGATAAAAGAGCAGCGTCGTTTACGAAGAGATATTGCCGCCTTTGAGCAATACTCGTATTAGCTGTTTTTACTGATACTCATCCTGAAGATTTTACCTGTTGTTTTGCTTTCTAGCTGAGTACTTATTTAGATTAAACAAGGTGAGCAAGTAGACATTTAAGTGAGGTATGTTAAGTCGCAGCTAATACCCATCAAGTGACCATGATCTGATTCCGTCCAGCTTCTTTTGCAGCATACATAGCCGTATCTGCAGCTTTCAATAAGTCAGGGATGGTTGTTGCGTGATTTGGGTAGGTGGCAATACCAATACTCACCGTTAGCTTTATGTTTTTATCAGACTTAGTGGTCATATTAAAATTAGCAATACTGTTGCGCAGTCGATCGGCGAGTTCTTCGGCTTTTTCAGTGATGGTTTCTGGCAGAATAATGATAAATTCCTCCCCTCCGAAACGTACAGCAAAGTCAGTGGTACGAATGGAACGTTCAATTTCATTAGCAATGTGTTTGAGTACTTCATCCCCGACATCATGGCCATACGTATCATTAACGTCTTTGAAATGATCGATATCAAGCATGAAAATTGACATGCTATGCTTATATCTGGACGCTCTTTGAATTTCTTCATTTAATTTTAAATCCATCTTATTACGGCTATAGAGCCCAGTTAAAGCGTCGTGACAGGCCAAGTATCTTAATTCATCTTCCATCTGTTTTTGTTTGCTAATGTCATGGAGTAACACTGAAACTAATAGCTCATCATTGATCGTTACTGGATTTAAGCTTATTTCAACGGGAACTTCATCGCCACTTTTACCTTGCAGACATAACTCTCTACCTGCCCCCATTGCGCGGGTATAAGGCTTACCAAGGTAATTTTCACGAAGCTTAACGTGGTTACTGAATCGTTCTGGTATCAACAATTCCACTTGTTGGCCAATTAGTTCTGTTTTGGTATAGCCAGTCATGATGATCAGTCGTTCATTCACGCTCGCTATTTTCCCTTTGTTATCTACCATTATGATGCCGTCATAAGCAGACTCCATCAGGTTACGAAACATTTGTTCACTCGATATTATTGCGCTGCTAGCTCTTTCCCTTTCAGCTATGTAGCGGGTGGCTTCACGCTTAATAAATAATGCAATACAGCCAATAAATATAAGCGCGAGCAAGCCACCAGTGGAAGTGATAAAGTTGGCTATCTTGATCGCCTTACTGGCTTGTTGCTGTCGTTCTGATAATAAGTGTGTCTCTTCGAACGCCATATTATCGATAATGATGCGAATATCATCCATGATCCTCTTGCCTTGATGCGTTAAAATAAGCTTAATGGCGTCGTCTTTATAACCCCCTTGGGCAAGTTCTATGGTTTCTTTAAGTTCTTGAAGTTTTTCATTAACTAGCATGGTTAGTCGGGAAATGTTTTGTTGCTGCCGATTATTGTCATTGGTCAAGGAACTTAGCTTATTCAGATTATGATTTATTTTGGCAACGCTAATTTTGTAGGGCTTTAGATAGGTAAGCTCATCTGTTAGCAAGTAGCCTTGCTGACCTGTTTCAGCGTCTTTCAACTCTGAAATAACCGTTTCAAGCACAGCTTTAACCTCATAAGTATGGACAACCCATGATCCTGTTACGATAAGCTGTTGGGTGCTGCGGTAGCTGAAAAGACTACTAATGATAATAATTAATAGGCATATTATAAAAGCCAGCGAGATCTTCAGGTTGACTGTCATTGCTTATAGTTTGCTCCCTTTGAAACCGTTTAAAATAATAATTTAAGATTAGTCTAAAAATAGCTAAACAGCACTTTTAGAGCGGTTAGCCTAGCTTAATACGATTATCGTGCTTCAATTTTCTTAAACCTCTTTAACGTTGTGCAGTACCGCCTTCAATAAAAACCCAACGTTTTTATCTACTATTTTTTGGTCAAAGTACAGAGTTGGATATGTTAAAAATACTTATATAAATCAATTGGTTTAATTTGATGTTAGCTTCAAATAATAGACGTTTTTGTTTGAGCATAAAATTTAATACTGCTATGGTAAATTAAATTATCAGTCTAAGAAAAAGGATATCTAATTGAAACGCTTACTACTCATCTTACTCACTGTTCTGTTAAGCCAAAATGCGCTTGCTGACAGTGGTTATAAAACCCCGAAAAAAATGATCGCTGATTTGGTCGACGCTCCTAGGCGACCTGCTTTGTCAATGTCACCGGATAAGCAATGGGTTGCTATAATGGCCAGACCTGGCGCCAAGTCGATTGAAGAACTTGCACAGGCGGAAGAAAAACTCGCCGGGCTAAGAATTAATGCTGATATTTTTGCGCCAAGTCGCTCAAGTGGCTATATGAGTATTGAACTTAAACAAATTCATGGCGGTAAACGAGTGGCGATAAATGATCTTCCAGCTGGCAAGATCATGAGTGTCAGGTTTTCACCTAACTCAAAGCATTTGGCTTTTATTGTCGAAAACAAGCAAGGACTTACCTTGTGGAACTACAATCTTGACACCAAGAGAACTAAACAGGTAAGTAATAAAAAAATCAATGCTGCACTTGGAGGCACTAAATATCGCTGGAAACGTGATTCAAGTGGTTTTTACACCCGCTTAACTGTTGCTAAAGCTAGCGATAAACCACAGATGTCACAAGCGACCATTGAACCAGTGATTCAAACCACATCGGGAAAAAAATCGGCGGTTAGAACCTACTCAAACTTATTAAAAACACCTTATGATGAAGCACTCTTTGAGTTTCTAACTCGCTCTCAATTGGCTGACATAAGCTTGGCAGGTCAGGTGAGTAACGTTGGTAAAACCGGTATGTATAAAGGCTTTGTAATTTCACCTGATGGCCAGTACCTATTAGTCTCGCAAGTTAAAAAGCCTTTTTCTTATCTTGTACCGGCCAGACGTTTCCCAGTAGAAACTCAAGTATGGACTGCCAAAGGTACATTGGTTAGTCAAATTGCTGATTTGGCTTCAGGAGAAAGCATTCCTAAAGGCTTTGATTCGGTTCGTGAAGGTCGTCGGGAAATCAGTTGGCGCAGCGATGTTGCTGCCACAGTAGTTTGGGCTGAAGCCCAAGATGGCGGCAATATGAAAACCAAGGTAGAGCATCATGATTATGTTTACACTTGGGCGGCTCCTTTTAAGAACAAGCCTGAATTGTTGCAAAAAGTAGAACGTCGTTTTAATGATATTTCATGGGGCAATAATAATTTTGCTATGATCAGTGACTGGCGCTTTAGCGATCGGCAAGTCAGAGAATGGCAGTTTAATCCGAGTAAGGCCCTAGCTAAAAAAGAATTATTTCAACAGCGCTCTTATAATGACCGTTATAATGATCCCGGTAGTTTTGTTAAGCAAAGAAACCAATTTGGTTTAAATGTCATCAAAACCTTTGATAACAATGATAGCGTTTATTTAACCGGTAGAGGTGCATCTGCTCAAGGTAACATTCCTTTTTTAAATAAATATAACTTCACTACTAAAAAGAAAACAAACTTGTGGCAGTCAAAAGCCCCTTACTATGAACGCGTGGTCTTGGTGCTTAATGAACAAGCGACTAAAGTGATGACATTACGAGAGTCGACTACCGAACAACCTAACTTTTTTGTCCGTGACTTAAAGCAAAAAACATTAACTAAATTCACCGATTTTCCCCATCCAACACCTGCTTTTGTTGGTATTAGCAAAGAGAAAATCAACTATACACGTAAAGATGGCGTTGAACTCAGTGGCACACTCTATTTACCCGCTGGCTATGAAAAAAGCCAAGGACCACTACCAACATTAATTTGGGCTTATCCAAGAGAATATAAAGACAAAAAAGTCGCCGGCCAAGTATCCGATTCACCTTATGAGTTCGTCAGGATTAGTTATAGGGGACCGATGCCACATTTAGCTCAAGGCTTTGCCGTTTTTTCTGGAGCAAAAATGCCGATTATTGGTTTCGACGGGGCTTTACCCAATGATACTTTTCGAGAACAATTAGTTGCCAGTGCCCAAGCTGCAGTTGATGTTTTAGTGGCAAAAGGCGTTACTGATAAGGACCGTATCGCTATTGCGGGTCATTCATATGGCGCGTTTATGGTCGCTAATTTACTTGCTCACAGTGACTTATTTAAAGCGGGCATTGCTCGTAGTGGCGCATACAATCGAACTTTAACGCCATTTGGTTTCCAAGGTGAAGAACGTAGCTTCTGGGAAGGTCAGCAAGCTTATGCTTCAATGTCGCCATTTTTTCATGCGGAAAAAATTAATGAACCTATGTTAATGATTCACGGAAAAGAGGATCCTAACTCGGGCACATTCCCTATGCAATCTGAACGTATGTTTGCCGCACTTAAAGGTCTTGGCGGTAATACTCGTTTAGTCATGCTACCGCACGAACAGCACAGTTATAAGGCTAGAGAGTCTTTGTTGCATATGTTGTGGGAGCAATATCAATGGTTAGATAAACATGTGAAAAATCCCGTTAAGGTTTCTGCCAAGCATTAAAGTTGCTTCGTTATAGTTTAATAGCTAATAGTTAGTTCAGATAAAGCCATGTCAATCCTATTCACAGAGGGCATGGCTAACAGAGCTGACAATTAGCTTGGTCAGCTTACTTTTCAGCACCACAGCTTTAGTTACCTTTATCTTCATTCCTCTAGATGTAAGTCGATGTTATTATTACGTCAAAATATGATACAAATTGATACATCAGCTTAATTTGTGTTACGTCTATTTGTTCAATGCTTAGTTAATATTACGGTTATCAAATACAGACGTTCACAGGGAATCTATGAAAAACTTAACAAAAACAACCGTAGCCAGCTTAGTTGCCACCAGTGTGCTTTTAACCTCATTTGCCGTTAGCGCCAATGAAGAGACAGAAAAGAAAGCAGCAAGTTCAACAGCGCAAGTAAATAGCCAAGTTTCAGTAAAAGCAGATACAAAAGCTTCTGTAAATGCAGACGATAAAGAAGCTATTAAAGAGCTATCGAAAGAACAAACCAAAGAGCCTGTTAAAGGCAAAACATCAGATAAAAACAGTAATGACGATGATGAATTCTCAATCTGCATTGGAGATTGTGATGATGAAAGCCATAAATCGCACAGCTGTGACGATGACGATGAAAATTGTGAAACTATTCATCGCTTTTTCCAAAACCGTCGTGATGGCTTTTACGTTGATGTCAGTGCCATAAGCAGTGTTGGTGATGATTATGCCTATGCTGCTAATGTAGATACCGAATCCGAGTTTAATGTCGCCATTAGTTACCGCGTACAGTTACTCGGTTTGTTTATAGAGTCGCCAGGTATTAGTACTCGTCGAATTCAAGGCATGTATTCAATGCCTGCTTGGGGAGTCAATTTTTACAATAGCGAAGATTACTCTTTTGACTTGTTTTATCAATACAGTACTCGCGGCATCGAAGGTTTAGAAGGAATTCAAACCCGTAACGAAGATGAACGTGCGGGTCTTAGAATGACCGGGTTTTATGAAAATAGTCAGCTGCAAATGATTTATTCACCCGTTAGTCGTAATGGTGAAGGCAGTGATGGTATCGAAGCATCTATTTCCTATAGCTATAACTTACAGTTTAGAAATACCAACTTCTACACCAACCTTGGTATGCAATATCGCTCAAAAGAAGTAACACCTTATGGCGTGCAAACTTGGGCTGATGATAGTTTATCGACCAAAGATGGCATCAGTTACTCGGCTGAGATAGGGGTCGAATACCCGTTAACTACAGATTGGGTGATAGGCAGTTATGTTGGTTATAACGCGCTGTCTGAACGCAGCATTGCTGCTCGCCAAGATACCGTTGAAGACGGTTACCGTGCTGGCCTTTTACTAACATATGTTTTTTAGGGGGGTCATGCAGATGCTCTCTATAAAAATGACCAAGCAGCTAAAACGACTGCTAATACAAATGAAAACCTCTGCTTTATTACTGATATTGTTAGCGATAAACTCGGTTGCTAACGCTACTGAGATTCAAGCAAGTATGAAGGTAAGCCCAGAGCAATGTGTTGCTATGCGCCAAGGTCAGGCTTGTTATGTTTCGGTGCAATTAACTTTTCAAGTGGCTACTCCTGGTAATTATTGCTTATATACCTCCGGAGCTGATAAAGCACTTAATTGCTGGGAAAATACTACGGAGGGTGAATTGAAAAAATCATTTGATAGTAAGGTCAATTTAGAGTTTTCATTAAGGCGTCAAAATGACAGCTTATCTGTCGCCACCGCGGTAGTAAAAATGGCTTGGGTTCATAAGAAAAAAGGTCAGCCAAGAAAATCATGGCGTATCTTTTAACCGTCGAATCACTATCTGGAATAGCAGCTGCTATTTCAGTTGATATTTCAATTGAAATAATGACTAAGATAAGCATCAAGACAACCATTAAGACAAATATAGGATAAATAATACATGGTAGCGCAAACGGGATCGCATATTTTATTAGTGGAAGATGATATTGATCTCGCTGAGTGGATAGCTGATTATCTAACTGCCCGTGACTTTAAAGTCACCACATGTCACCGAGGGGATGAGGCGGTTGAGCTTATTGGCTCGCTTAATCCTGATATTGTGTTACTCGATGGTATGTTACCCGGTATGGATGGACTTGATGTCTGTAAAACCGTGCGCGCAACTTTTACTAACCCCATCATTATGATCACCGCGCGTGATGAAGAAATAGATGAGGTGCTCGGGCTAGAGATGGGCGCCGATGACTATATCACTAAGCCCGTTCGGGCGAGGGTATTACTTGCTCGAATTCGAGGTTTACTTCGTCGTGAGGACAAATCGCGCTCAGAAGATAAAGCCAAGCAACAGCTTGTTGATGAACTAGCCTCAAATGGTGTACTCAAATTTAATGGTTTGGTGATTAGTGAACCGGCGCGCAGCGTCATTCTTGATGGCGAATCGATAAAAGTATCCTCTAATGAGTTTGATGTCTTATGGTTTCTTGCCAACAAGGCCGGGCAAGTGGTGTCTCGTAAAGAGTTGGTCAGTCACTTTCGTGGTTTTGATTATGATGGTTTTGATCGCTCCATTGATTTACGCATCTCAAGGTTACGTAAAAAACTAAAAGATGACTCATCAGAGCCTTTTCGTATTAAAACCATTTGGGGTAAAGGCTACTTATTTGCCAATGATGTCTGGTAATTAGCGCTACCTTGCCACTTTTATAAAATTTTTAGGGTTCACTTTTTATGCGTAATTTAACGCTTTCTCTTCTAGCGGTAGTGCTTATAGCGACTATTGGTTTAGGTTGGATGTTTGACGGCATTTATAATCAATACCTAAATCAATATAATGAACAAGAGCAACATTTAAGGACAGAGCAGCAAGATGCTATCAGTGTTTTAGAGCAAGTAGGTACTCACTTGGCGGTAACGCTATCGGTACTCGATAATCGCCAAGAATTTATTGATAAATGGCCAAAAAAAGGCAGCTTGCTCCTACGCCTACAGCCTTTAACAAACTTTCCTTTACCTCAAGCCTTACTCGACAATTTAACTGCTGGCCAACCGTTATTACTGGAAACAGATGACAGTATTTCCTTACATTTTTATCTCGCCACTACTGATGAACTATTGGTATTGACCACACCGCCACAAAAAGCCAACCAAAGTAATTCATTATTGCCCATTTTTCTCACCAGTTTGTTTTATTTGGCTGTATTGGCCTTAATGCTCGTTTGGCTTTATCCGCTGGCAAAAAGGTTAATGACTTTACGACAAACAGCCAAGTCCTTTGGCGAAGGTGATTTAAATCAACGGATAAATGTTGGCACTATTTCTTATATTCGAGATTTAGAATTAGAATTTAACCGTATGGCACAACGTATTGATGACTTAGTTACCGATATAAAGTTACTCAGTAGCGCTGTTTCTCACGATTTACGTACACCCCTGGCACGGATCCGCTTTGGTATTGATACCATTGCTGAAGAAGATGATCCGGTATTACGTAAAAAGTTTGAGCGAAGAATTAGTGATAACGTCGATGAAATGGTCGATTTGGTGGAAAGTTTATTGAGTTACGCCCGTTTAGATCAAACCTTAATCACGCTAAATAAAGCGCCAGTAGATTTTAAGAAACTGATCAACACTTGTATTAACAATAAAAGCCAAGATGATATCGAGCTTACTCTGCAGGTACCTCAACAGCAAGTAATGGTTGATGGCGATCTTTCCTATTTAATGGTGTTGATGAGTAACTTATTACAAAATGCTTATCAGTATTGCCACAGTCAAATTCACGTTTCTGTAGCTGAGCAGGGCAGTAATATTATTGTAACGGTTAGCGATGATGGCCAAGGTATTGTTATCGAGCAAAGAGAACAAATCCTAAAACCTTTTATTCGAGGTAAAAACAGCGAACAAAAAGTGAAAGGTTACGGTATGGGTCTTGCCATTGTTAAACGTATTGTTGAGTGGCATCACGGTAATATCAGCATTGATAACTCAGCAAGTTTAAAAGGTGCCCAGTTTAGTGTCACCTTGCCAAAGGTATAGAGCCTAACAGCATAGATAAAATCCAGTATATCCAAAGAAAACACCAGTAAAAAATTACTAAACGATCCCTAAAAAAAGATAAAAAAAGCCACGTTAGTAACGTGGCTGAAAATAATCAATGTAAGGGAAAAGAAAGGATTAAATATTCGGGTAATTATACTAAGCTAAAAATATAGCTTACGTAGTCGGTCTCTATAAATAAAGCTTTAATTTTTTAAAATTATTTTTTGCTCAATAAAAGCTTGAGTACCCCACAATGGCACAGTAGAAAGGCTATGTTTGTAACTACCATCTGTTTCTTTGGTTGTGTAAGAAAGATAAAGCAGAGTTTGATTTTCAGCATCATAAATACGTCTAACTTTCATAGTCTTGAAAAAGATACTTTTCGACTGTTTGAACACTACTTCACCAGATTTACTCTTATCGATTGTCGCTATCATTTCCGCGGTTATATCACCTGTTTGACGGCAAGATATAGAACTATCACTGGGATCAGACAGACTTAAATTAGCTTCAATTGAAGCTATGTGACAAGTTATACCTGAAATTTTATCATCATCTAAAGACGACACTTTTATGTCCTTTAAAGTAAAGAACCCTAGCGATACATCACCCACTTCATTCTTCGATAAACTCTTAAATATGAGTAATGCGATAACTAATAAAAGGAAGATTGAGCCGTATATTTTTATCTTTTTTAACATGTTAATTTCCATTTGAATTGCTATTTATCATGGTCATTGATGCTTAAAATGACAATGAAGTGAGTAAACGATGTTTGAACCTTTAAGGCAGGCTAGATATTAACGGGCATTACTGGTATTTAAAATAAAAACATTAAAATAAGACATTTTATAACGGCTTGGCTTTATCATACTCACTTATATTAACAGTAATAAATTTCTTATTACCTTTCCTTCGCTTGAGTGTCTTTTTAAAGCTTGTCTGGGCTGATAACTTCAAACTTGCGACTAATGTACAAAGATACAAGACAGAACTCGGTGATAACGCATGTGAACAGCCGATTCTTTGTATACAATATTAGTCCTCTTAATCTAAACCCAAATGATGTGAGTACATGTCAGGCTCACTTTTTACCGTGGAGTAAACCAATGCGCTTTTTTTCTCGATTTTCTTATCGATTAGTCTTGGCTGTTAGTGTCGTAACTACACCATTCCTTACTGTAGCGAACAGTGTTATGGCTAATAGTGCTGTAATTACCAGTATTTCGGCTAATAGCCTGTTTGAAGCTAAAGATATTTTCTCACTGGAATATGCCAGTGAGCCACAAATATCGCCTGATGGTAGTAAGATCGTTTATATCAGAAACTCTAATGACATCATGACCGATAACAAGAATAAAAATTTGTGGTTGATTGATGTTAAATCTAAAAAACAAATACCACTTTTTTCTGATGATAAACAGTACTCATCGCCGCGCTGGTCAGCATACGGCGAAAAAATTGCATTTATTAGTAACTTAACGGGCAGTTACCAAGTACATGTGCATTATCTAAAGCAAAATCGCACAGCACTTGTTAGTCAGTTACAAGGTGGCATTGGTAGTTTGACTTGGTCACCTGATGGTAAATGGCTAGCGTTTAGCCAACTTGTTGCTGAGCCGGCGACAGTGATTGCTAAAATGCCGAAAAAACCTAAAGGGGCTAAATGGTCTAAGCCCGTTGTAGTGATTGATAAAGCTTATTATCAGTCAGATGGTCGTGGGTTAGTTAAACCGGGTTACAAACATATTTTTGTCTTACCGAGTGAAGGTGGTACGCCACGTCAGCTTACTCAAGGTGACTTTCATCACAAAGGTACACTTACATGGACTAAGAGCAGCGATGGCATAGTATTTTCAGCTAACCGTATCAAAGATTGGGAATATAAATCACTTGAAGGCAACTTGTATCTAGTGAACTTAGCGGGTGGCGAACTGAAGCAATTAACAAGCAAACCAGGTAAAGAGTTTAATCCAGTATTTTCAGAGAATGGTAAAAAAATTGCCTTCTTATCAACGTCTAATGCGTTAAATCCATACCGTAATGCCAAATTAAACATTATGGATTGGAAAACTAAAAAAGTGACTGCGGTTGCTAGTGACTTTGATCGTTCAATAAGAGATCCTCAGTGGTTATCTAGCTCATTATTAGCAATAACTTATGATGATTTTGGTAAACGAAAACTGGCCACCATTAGCACTAAAGGAAAAATAAAAGATCTAACTAATACGCTTGCTGGTACCAGTATCGGTCGACCTTATATTAGTGGTAGTTTTACTGCTTCAAATGAAGGCTATATGGCCTTTACTCAAGGTAGTTCTATACGTCCAGCGGATGTTGCTGTTATTAATACTCGTAAAAAATTATCGAAGTTAACACAATTAAATGAAGATTTATTTGGTCATAAAACTCTAGGCAAAGTACACGAAGTGAATTACAAATCATCTTTTGATGGTGAGCCTATTCAAGGTTGGTATATTACCCCGCCAAACTTCGACCCTAAGAAACAATATCCATTGATTCTAGAGATCCATGGCGGTCCACATTTGGCTTATGGGCCACACTTCTCTGCTGAATTACAACGTTTTGCCGCACAAGGTTATGTGGTTTTCTATGATAACCATCGTGGTAGTAGCTCTTATGGCGAACGTTTTGCCCTATTATTAAAATACAAGTACAGCTCTAAAGAAGATTTTTCTGATCACAACTCAGGTGTAGATGCCATGGTAGATATGGGTTTTATCGATGAGAAAAATTTATTTATCGCTGGTGGCTCTGCGGGTGGTATAGCTACTGCCTATGCTATAGGTTTAACAGATCGCTTTGCTGCGGCAGTTGTAGTTAAGCCAGTGATTAACTGGTTAAGTAAAGTGCTGACGGCTGATAGTGGTTTAGGGCAAATACCGACACAATTTCCGGGTATGCCATGGGAACATGTAGAGCATTATTGGAAACGTTCGCCAATGTCTTTGGTTGGTAATGTCACTACACCAACTATGCTGATAACAGGGGAAGAAGATTTACGTACGCCAATGGCGCAAACAGAGCAATTTTATCAAGCACTTAAATTGAGAAAAATTGATACAGTGTTAATTAAAGTACCTGGTGCTCCACATGGTATTGCTGGTAAGCCATCAAGAATGATCACTAAAATTGAACACAGCCTTGCTTGGTTTGAAAAATATTCAAGCAAGACAGAGAAATAACCTACCTTTATCCACTTTTTTTCATTCATCATGATGAATGGTAATAAACTTAAAAACCAAGCTTTAACTGCTTGGTTTTTTTATATCTTTTTTATCGTTTTTCTACTTCAGGAATACGCATAATGGCCGATAACTCTATAGATAAGCTTAGTTTTTCATTATATGAAATTATTAACTAAGCTAGGGCAAGTTTTTTAAATAATAATGCTATGTGGTCTATAGTTAAATTGGCTAAGTGCTTTATTTAAATAAGCTGAAATTATCCAGTAGCATAAGCTAGCGGATAATTTTATTTTATAGTCAGTTTTCAGTTCTTATTTTAGCCCCATTTCAGTTCGTTTTTTACTTTCAAAGGAAGAGATTTATCTATGTTGAATTTAACTATTCGCCGTAAAGTTGTACTTACTACCTTGACTGCCGTGGTGCTATCTATTGTGATTGTTAGTGCTTTTGCACTTAGCTCAAGTAGAGCCATTATTTTGGAGGCTGCTATTGAAAGAGAATTACCAGCAGCATTGGGTGAAGTCGCCAATGATTTAGATGCACATTTGTTGCTACCTATTACGGTATCGCAAACCATGTCGAGTAACCTTTATTCTCAGCAATTTATTGCTAATGGTGAGCCAAGAGGTGAACATCAACAATTTATTTCTTATTTGAAAAATATTCAGAGTGAATTTGATACTATTAGCGCTTTTCTAGTGTCAGCCAATAGCGGACACTATTTCACCCCAGGTGGACTTTTTAAAACTTTGTCACCACAAGATAATAATGATCAATGGTTTTATAATTTTATCAATAGCGGCAAGCAATATGAACTTGCTCTAGATATTGATGAAGAAACCAATATTCCGACTTTGTTTATTAATTACCTAATGAGAGTTTCAGGGGAGCCAAGCGCTGTAGTGGGAGTAGGTTTATCATTAGAGAATATGGCTAAAACCATTAGTCAGTACCGTATTGCAGAAACAGGGAAAGTGTTCTTAGTCGATCAACAAGGCATAGTTAAGCTCCATCCTGATACACAACTCATCGGTAAGAGATTGTCTGATCTCGGTGTCATTGATAATCAAAGTCTTTTATCGAAAGCACAATTTAGTTCTACAGAATTTATTCAAAACGGTACGACAACCCTTATAGCTAGCCGATACCTAGATAGTATTGGTTGGTATGTCATTGCTGAGGTACCAAAACATGAGGTACTAGGTGGGCTAACTAAATTGACTTGGGCACTTGTGATGATGGGCATTATTATTGCGGTAATTTCTGCCTTTGTTAGTACATGGCTTATTTCTCGTTTAATTGCACCTTTTGGTCAAGTGGCCGATATGTTAGCTGAAATTGGTAAAGGTGGTGGTGATTTAACCCGTCGTTTAGATGATTCTCGTGAAGACGAAGCCGGTACAATGGCAAAGGGATATAATCAATTTGTTAGCCATTTAAGTTAAATAATGCAACAGGTTTCTAATACCGGTAATGAGCTTGCGGAGGCGATTGAACAAATTGACTCTCAAGCTAAATCAATGGAAGCTGAAATTAATGAGCAAGTGAGTCGAGTTGAGCAAATTGCCACGGCTATGCATGAAATGGGTATGACAGCAGAAGAGATTGCCGGTAGCGCTAATAATGCTGCACAAAGTGCGCAAGCTGCCGATGCCACCGTGCAGCAAGGTAACGACTCTGTTGTGCAAACCATATCGAGCGTTTCAGCTATGAGTGAGCAACTTATTTCAACCAGTACTATGATCACGCAATTGGCTGAAGATGCACGCTCTATTGACACCGTTGTGGAAGTAATACGTAGTGTTTCAGAGCAAACTAACTTGTTGGCGCTTAATGCCGCTATTGAAGCTGCCCGTGCGGGTGAACAAGGTCGAGGTTTTGCCGTGGTTGCGGATGAAGTAAGAACCTTAGCATCTCGCAGTCATGATTCGACGGAAGAAATTCGAAATATTATTGAAAAGCTGCAAGCTAAAACCGAAGAAGTGGTTTTAGCTATCTCGCAAAGCACCGAATTGAGCACGAACAGTCAAACTGAGGCTGGTCATTCAGGTAAACACTTAGAAAGTATCTCTGAAAGCATCGCTATTATGAATGATATGAATTTACAAATAGCCACGGCGACAGGAGAGCAATCTAATGTGGTCGGTGAAATTAACCCTCATGTTACTGCTGTTGCTGATATCTCTCGTGCTAATAGCGAGATAGTTCAGCAAACCTCTATTGCATGTAGTGAGCTAAGAGAAAAAGCAATGCACTTAAATGAATTAGTATCACGTTTTAAGTTTAACTAATATTAATGGCCTAAATATCCAATAACGTCGTTGCTTTCAATCACAATAGCCAGCTATTGCTCAATCAAGCGTCTTGTTTTTGAACATTTATTCTCATTGAATTTAATTGCTTTAACATAAAATTCATTTAATACAGTTTTCTCTGATTATAGAATTTAAAATATCATCCTACGAAATAAAAATGCCAGTCAATATTATTGACTGGCATTTTTGTTTGTCTGGCAAAAGTTAATAATTAACCCATATTACCAAATACGAACACGTTCATCTTCTGGTAAATACAAGGCATCACCTGGTTTTACGTCAAAGGCTTTATACCAAGCATCGTGGTTGCGTGGAGCTTGTGCACGGAAACGTCCTGGCGCATGAGTACCACCGCGTAATTGGTTTAACATGCTTTTTTCAGTACGTTTTTCTTTCCATACTTGTGCCCATGCTAAGAAGAATCGTTGGTCACCAGTAACACCGTCAATCACCGGCGCTTCTTCGCCTTTTAAACTTAATCTATAAGCATGATAGGCCATTGCTAAACCACCAACATCACCAATGTTTTCGCCTAAGCTGTTACGGCCGTTAACAAAGTTATCTGGAATGGGTTCATACTTATTGTATTGCGCCACTAATTGATCAGCTTTCGCGTCAAAGGCGTCTCTGTCTGCATCTGTCCACCAATTGCGTTGAATACCATTAGCATCAGATTTTGAACCTTGATCATCAAAGCCATGGCCCATTTCATGACCAATTACGGCACCAATAGCGCCGTAGTTAACCGCGGCATCAGCCTTAGGGTCGAAAAATGGCGGTTGTAAAATCGCTGCAGGGAAGACAATTTCATTAAATGAACTGTTGTAGTAAGCATTTACGCGTTGTGGTGTCATGCCCCAACGAGTACGATCGGTTTTCATTAACTCTTTTGATACGCTATCGGCATTAAAGAATTGGCGAAGATTTTTAATGTTGCCAACTAAATCAGTTTTAGAAATTGTGACGCCGTCAAACTCCTGCCATACATCAGGGTAACCAATCTTAGGGTTGAAAGCGGCAAGCTTAGCGTGCGCGTTAACTTTAGTTTCTTCACCCATCCAGTCAAGTCCGTCAATACGTTGGCCAAGTGCCGTACGTAAATTCTCAACCAGCTGCGCCATTTGTACTTTAGAGCTTTCAGGGAAATAGCGCGCTACATAAACTTTACCAATAGCAAAACCTAATGATTCGGTATCTGACATTTCACCAATAGCACGTTTCCAACGAGGACGAGGCACTTGTTGGCCATTTAATTCTTTACCATAAAAAGCAAAGTTAGCGGCATAAATTTCATCAGACAATAAATCCGAGTTACCACTAATGGTATGGAAAGTTAAATAATCTTGCCAAACAGCTAATGACTCTGAGTTGATTAAAGCAATCATGGCCTTAACTGGCTCTGGCTGAGATATATTAAGTTGTGGCACTTTATAGCCTGATTGAGCAAAGTAAGTATCCCAGTCAAAATCAGGATATTGCTTAGTTAAATCAGCACGTTTAACTTGATTTAAGCTTAAGTCACGGTTACGTTTTTTCTCACGTGGCCAGTGGCCTTGTGCTATTTTCGTTTCCAGTGCTAAAATCTGTTCAGCACGTGCTTGGCCATTTTCAATACCAGCAAAAGCTAGCATAGTAGCAATATGCGCTACATAGGCATTACGCGTTGTCTCAAAACGCTCACTTTCTTCTAAGTAGTAAGAGCGATCAGGAAGACCTAGGCCGCCAGCACCAATAGACATTTCATACTGATTTGGATCTAAACGGTTAAACCACATATAGCCACCGATAGGAGACTCGGTGCCCGTTAACCATGCTTCGCCAAATACCTTAGTTAAGTCTTTAGTGCTTTTAACTGCACTAATTTGGTCTAAAGTACTCTGAATTGGACTGATACCTAATTTGTTAACGGTTTCAGTATCCATATAAGCTTGATAAAAGTCAGCAACTAATTGCTCATCGGCGTTAAGGTCGCTGCGGCTGGTAATATCATCAATAATCTCTTTTACTTGTTTTTCACTACGTTCAGCTAAACCAGTAAAAGCACCAAAACGGGTTTTATCGGCTGGCATAACAAAATTGTCATACCAAGTACCACTGGCATACATAAAGAAGTCATCACCGGGTTTTATCGCTTCATTACGGGCACTTAAATCAACGCCAAAGTTGCCTAACTCTACTTTACTGGCGACAAGGCTGCTATTACTGTCGTTACTCGCTTCAAACATGCCACAACCACCAAGAAAGGTAGTTGCCAAGGCAAGAGCTATTAAAGATTTTTTCATAAAAAGTTCTCTTTTATATTAATAGGTTGTAGTTAATTCATTGTAGTTACTTAGTAATACAGGTAAATACCTAGATTAAATCAAGCCGCTATAGTTTTGCTTTTATAAGTTATGGTTATAGTGTCTGCTTTATAACTTTATTGTTTCTGTCTTGCTTATTTATTGTTAGTGATTTTTATCGACTAACTTTAGCATTGTTCACTTAGCCATTTTCTCGTATGTTAAAAAAATGTCAACTAGGATACGTTTAACGGTAGTGTTTAACCGACGAGGTTATTGTTACAGCAAGTTTACAAGCTAATATGCCTTGATGTGATCGCTGCATGGATGTAGCTTATTAGACAATGCAGGAGCATAGCCTCCAGAGCAATCGTATGACAAAGACTCAGGTTGTATAAATACCCCAAACAGCTGTGAAAAATGTTAAAAGAACAACAGTCCTAGGAGTTTTAATCTATAACAATAAGAAAAACAAGGTGATAAAATGATGGATTTCAAAAACAAGACGGTAATCGTAACTGGTGCATCCGCAGGTGTTGGCGCCGCGGTTGCGCGAAATTTTGCAAAACTTGGTGCTAACATAGTGTTGGTAGCTCGCGGGGCTGAAGCACTCGATAAAATAACTAAAGATTTAGCCTCGATAACTGATGTATATAGCCACACGCTGGATGTTGCTAATAGTGAAGCATGTCGAGAGCTTGTCGATATAGTCGTAGAAAAATTTGGCTCTGTTGATGTATTGGTTAATAATGCTGGTTATCATCAGCGGGGTGATGTGAGTAGCAATAATACCCGAGATTTAGCGGCAATGGTTGACGTAAATTTACGCGCACCGATTGAGTTGTCATCGCTAGTGTTACCACACATGCTAGAAAATAAATCTGGCGCCATTGTCAATGTTGGCTCTCTTGCTGGCCGAACACCACTGCAAGGAGCTGCAACGTATAGCGCAACTAAAGCAGGATTACGTGCATTTACGTATGCACTAGCCGACGAGGTCAAAGAGTGCGGTATTAATGTTGGTTTGGTATCTCCTGGACCTATCGATACAGGGTTTATCATGGATAATATGGATACCGTAGAAGATATTGTATTCTCGCAACCTTTAAGCACTGCTGAGCAAGTGGCTGATGCGATAGTTAAAGTTGCAGAGGGCAAGCGCACGGAAATTATTCTACCAGCGTCGAGTGGCTTTCTAACGACCATCTCCTATTTGTTTCCAACATTAAGACGTAAGATCCGCCCATCGCTTTATGAAAAGGGTCGTAAGGCTAAATTGCGTATCGCACAAGGGAAATAGCATTAAATAGGTCATTTCGCAGTACTTCTAACAATAAAATTATTTAATTATAATATCTTCAGGAGCTAGCTATTTACCGTTGTGAACAGTTATTTACTAATTTTTCTTTAAACAATCGTAATCGTTGGTTAGTTCTTTCAGTTAAATGAGCTTTGCAATTAATGCTTTGGCTAGGTATAAAGGCGACCATGATTTGTTTTTTATGAGTTAATTGAGTGAAGACGTTCTTATTTATATGTTTATTAGTTGTAGCGGCTCCGGTACTGGCAAAGTCTAATCTAGAAAAGTCAGGGGATATTATCCACTTACTTTTACCTGCCGCAGCTTTAGGTGCAACGCTTGTTATCGAGGATGATTATCAAGGTACATGGCAGTTGGTCAAAGCAGGCGTGGTATCTCGCGTGGCAGTAGAAGGGCTAAAATATGGCATAGATAAAGATAGGCCTGACGGCTCGGGTGATGACTCATTCCCTTCAGGGCATACCGCAGATAGTTTTGCTGCAGCAACATTTATTCAACAGCGCTATGGTTGGCGTTGGGCTATTCCTGCCTATATAGGTGCAACATTTGTTGGCTATAGCCGAGTTCAAAGCGATAAACATTATGCGGTAGATGTATTAGCGGGTGCTGCCATCGGTATTATTTCAGGGCTATATTTTACCGAGCCTTATTCTGGCATTACCATTTCGCCTACAGCTAGCAGTGGTCATTATGGCTTGAGCTTTAGTGGCACATTTTAATAAACTAGGTGAGCCAGTGAAAAATTTAGCATGGCTAATAAATTATCAAAAGAATCAGTTAAGAGTAGCAACAAGTAATGAATACTAAAGTATCAAAAGAAAGCCAAGAGCAAGCTATCAAAGTTGCCAAAGGTACTCAAAAGAAAGGGCAAACTAAAGAGCAGACCAAGTTAATTGCTCAAGGAATAGAAAAGGGCATTAGCGAGTATAAAAAGCAGCAAAGCAAAAAGTCTCGTGAGCGAGATAAAGACCGTAAACAGCAAGTAAAACAAAAGCAACGTGCTGCACAAGAGCTAGACGAATTGGGTGAAGCAAATGAAATTCACAGCACTGATAAGCTGCCTTGGGTCTTACTTGTGCTCAGCTGGCTTGGCTTTATTAGCTATTTGTTAGTTAACCTGAACTAGGCTTAATAAATGTTTCTCTAACAGCTATTTTTACTTACTTCAGCGTGTAATAGGCCTGCTATTGACGCGTAAATTAGCCTTGAATTAAGAAAAACTATCAAGCTAGATATAGTATTAAGTTATTTGGCTAATAGCTTCAATGAGTTAAATATATCTTAAACCGAGCTCAGGTTAATTAGTTAATAAAGTTAGACTAAAGTGAGTTAAGGCTAATTAAACCTACTGATACAAAAAGCGTTTAAATCTATTTCAGTGGTTTGTTCACTAACTAACTAACTGACTGACCAATAAGTTTGCCCGTTATTGCTCCTTGCGTTAACCCCAAGTGTTGATGACCAAGAGCAAAGAATACTTTATCGTGGTTTGGCGCTTGGCAAATTCGCTAAGAGCAATACTTATACCCGATCCACTTGAAGATGCTCGTTTCAGGAAGCTTGAGCGAATCATATTCAAGGCATGTTTTTTGTTAATGGTTATTCCCTTAAAAACAAATGTAACGACGAATATGGTTTGCTCAGGCTTCCCCAAAGGGCTGGTTTATAAACGCTTTATGCTACGTTATTGATTTCGACAAGGGAATAACCATTCTCTTCAATCAATGCCTTACCTAAAGGCGTTTATAATTCCAGCTGAATCCTGCATCTTCAAGTGGAACGGGTATAACGCTAGCTGGTCAAATGTTTAGAAGAACTCAGTCAACCCGAGCCTGACATAGAATCATTGTTACCTTGGGATCTAAAAACTCAATGCCAATCCGAAGACGGACACAAAAAAAGCCCCGTAAAAACGGAGCTTTCTCTTTTTGAATATTTGCAAGGATTAGTCTAATAAACCCAATGCTTCAACTCTTTCTTTTGCTAGAGTATATCTTGCTCTAACATCTTCAATTTGCTCTGGAGTTAATTTCACACCAAGAGTACGAAGCCCACCATCGGCATCATTATGATGAATTCCCATTGCAAACTTAAGGTATTCCATAAGCAGCGGTTGACCATCAAGATATGAAATAGAGTTCATAGCCTGAGAAACTTTGTATGCCTCAGCCCATTCTCCTTTTAAAACATACTCCTGCATAGTAACACTAGCTTTTGGGAATACAGTACCTACACCGGTAATACCACCGCATGCTCCAGCAAGTCCAGCATATACAGTAACAGTGTCAACACCTGCCAAGATTTTTAAATCTTTGTTCTCTAACATCAGTGTTTCAATAGTTGAAACATCTATAGTCGATATTTTAAGAGCAACTACTTCAGGTAGCTCAGCAAGTTTTCTAAGAATATTTGTTGAGATCGCATGATATCCGGCTGCATCAGGGTTGTTGTAAGGCATAATTGTTACGCCTGCCTCTTTTGCAGCTGTTGCAGCAAGAGCATAGTACGCATACATATCTTCATCAGAAGGAAGTGCCTTAGTTTTTGGCGGCATC
>NZ_JABSOV010000054.1 GCF_013215345.1 Colwellia sp.
ATGAAGTGATGTTGCTCAAACGCTTCTTCGATGGGTTTAAAATGACTTTATACCGCGTTAAATAATTAAACCATAGAGTGACTATGCTTAAATGATTTTCCTTGCCTAAAGCCATTTTAATTCCCACTTAAGTCCTGCACTTTGATTGTTAATGGGTATGCTATGCTTGAACTTGTTGATAAGTAGCAAAAAAGCTTTTTAATTTTTCCATAGCAGGTATAAGTTCATCTTTATGTGGTAAGAAAACTAAGCGGAAGTAGTTCTGCTCTTTAATGTTAAATGCACTGCCGTGTACCAGCAATATCTTTTCTTGTTTGAGTAAGTCTAAAATCATTTGCTCATCATTTTTAATATTAAATTTTTCTTGGTCTACTTTAACAAAAAGATATAAAGCGCCCATGGCCGGGTGACAAGATAAACCGTCAATGTCGTTGATCATCTTGGCAGCAATATTTCGCTGCTTTAATAACCGGCCATCACCGGTAACTAGCTCATTAATACTTTGATAACCACCAAGGGCGGTTTGAATTGCGTGCTGACAGGGCACATTGGCACAAAGACGCATGGAAGAGAGCATCGTTAAGCCCTCTAAATAATCTTCAGCATGAATCTTAGGCCCAGATATTACCATCCAACCGGCTCTAAAACCGGCAACGCGATAGTTTTTAGATAAACCGCCCATGGTAATTATTAATACATCTTGCGCTAGGCTTGCGGTCGGAATATGTTTAGCTTGCTCAAATAAAATTTTATCGTAAATTTCATCACTGAAAATAATTAAATCATGTTTACGAGCCAGGGCAATTATCCCTTGTAAAATCTCTTCAGGGTAAACCGCACCCGTTGGGTTGTTTGGATTAATCAACACAATCGCTTTGGTTTTTTTAGTGATATTTGCCGCCATATCTTCAAGGTTGGGATACCAAAAATTCTCATCATCACAATGATAATGAACAGGTGTACCGCCGGACAGTGATACTGCAGCCGTCCATAAGGGATAATCCGGTGCAGGGATTAATACTTCATCGCCGTTATTAAGCAAAGCTTGCATGGCCATGACAATTAGCTCACTAACACCGTTGCCAAGATAAATATCATCAACACTGACATCTTTAATGTTTTGCTGTTGAAAATACTGCATTACGGCGACTCGTGCGGAATAGAGCCCTTGCGACTCAGCATAGCCCTGCGAGCTAGGTAAGTTATGAATAACATCTTTTAAAATATCATCAGGTGCCTCAAAACCAAATGGGGCAGGGTTACCAATATTAAGTTTAAGAATTTTATGACCTTCATCTTCAAGGCGTTTCGCCGCCGCTGCTATTTGTCCTCTAATTTGGTAACGGACATTGTTAAGTTTAGAGGACTTGGTAATAGCTTTCATGAGTTGGCAACTTCTTAAGTAAAGGGAGATAAAAGTGAAATGTCATTGTTGCCAATAATGCGCTGTTTTGAAAGTCTTATTTTGGATTTTTTTAAGGCTTAATTGTCAGCTTTTAGCTCGAAAAGGCATATTGCAATGATTGTAAGCTAGATAAAAATTCAGCTGACGAAAATATTAAAAGAGTGTTAGCTTAGTAACAGCTTAAATTTATGGCTTGGTGGCTAATTATTTAGCGAGTGATAAGGCCGAATTGTTAACATTGTTTTAGTTAAATGTTGAAAATGGTTCTACGCTTTTGTTTCTCTTGGCAGAATCGTTATTTTTTGAAAGTAGTTGTTGAAAGCAGTTGATAAAGTACATCAATAAAAATTTATAAGTTAAAGGTAATGATATGTATCATGGAAAATGTTTGTGTGGTGAGGTTCATATTAAAGTGAACGGAAAAATTAGAGATATTATTCACTGCCACTGCTCTTTATGTCGAAAGAACAGTGGTACAGCTTTTGCCACCAACGGTTTTATTAATACTGCTGACTTTGAAATCACCTCAGGAAAAACGAGTTTAAGTTCTTTTTCATTTAAGCCTGGTCGCAATCGACATTTTTGTAGTCAATGCGGCTCACCCGTGTATAGCTCAAACGAGGATGACCCGACACGATTAAGAATACGTTTAGGCATTATTGACAGTGAAATTATTGAAAGACCTATCTCTCATAACTTTGTTAGTTCGAAAGCAAATTGGGAAGATCTTGAGGCTGATTTGCCTCACTATGATGGACTTGAACCAAGTCGGCAGTAAGTTGAAGTAAATCTTAGTGACAAAAAAGGAGCCGAAGCTCCTTTTATCATTATTATTCGGTAAGTAAATGTACTAAGGCTACCTTAGTAACATCTGAACTTTATTTAGTTGAACAAAGCCATCACATCATCAATGGCAATTAATGACTTTTCACCAGTAATACGATTTTTAAGCTCTACTTGTTGAGCATCTAAATTACGCTCACCAATGATAACTAATAATGGTGTGCCCATTAATTCATGATCAGCAAACATCACGCCTGGACGCTCTTTTCTGTCATCAAACAGTACTTCAACACCGGCTTGAAGTAGCGACTCATATAAAGTTTCAGCGGTTTCTTTTACCCGTGCTGATTTAGCCATATTCATCGGTACAATTGCTACTTGAAATGGAGCAATTGCTTTTGGCCATTTTATGCCATATTTATCATGGTTTTGCTCAATAGCTGCTGCGACAATACGAGAAACACCAATACCGTAACAACCCATGGTTAAGGTTTGGTTTTTACCACCCTCATTTAAAACAGAACACTTCATCGCTTCGGCATATTTACGGCCTAACTGGAAAATATGACCGACTTCAATACCACGTTTTATTTCGATAGTACCCTGACCACATGGGCTTGGGTCACCAGCAACAACATTACGGATATCTTGAATGTTGATCTCACCACAATCTCGTTGCCAGTTAACGCCGGTAAAAGAATGGTTATTTTCGTTAGCACCACAGACAAAATCGCTTAAGTGAGCAGCACTACGATCAACAATCACTTCAACAGTTAACCCTTTAGGTCCTAATGAAGTGCTATGACAGTTAGCAATCGCAGACACTTGTTCGTCAGTCGCGAATGTTAACGGAGAAGCAATTTGTGCTAAGTTCTCAGCTTTAACTTCATTGAGTTGATGATCGCCACGAAGCACTAATGCAACTATTTTTATCGGCTCACCTTCTGCTGTTGTACCAACAACTAATAAGGTTTTAACGGTAGTTTTTACATCTAGTTCTGAGGTTTTGATTAAACGCTCAAGTTTTAATGCAACTTTCTCAATATCTTGAGTCGGCTCACCGCGCTCACCTGTTGGTGCTAACGCTTCGGCTTTTTCAATATTTGCGGCAAAGTCGCTAGCATCACTAAAAGCAATATCATCTTCACCTGAGTCAGCAAGCACATGGAATTCATGTGATTTTTCACCACCAATAGAGCCGGTATCCGCTATAACCGGACGGAAGTTTAGTTCAAGACGTTCAAAGATGCGGCAATAGGCATCAAACATAATTTGATAGGTTTTTTCTAAACATTCGTCTTCTAAATGAAAAGAATAAGCATCTTTCATTAAGAATTCACGGCCGCGCATCACGCCAAAACGAGGACGAATCTCATCACGGAATTTTGTTTGTATTTGAAAAACAGTCAAAGGTAGTTGCTTGTAACTGTTAAGTTCGTTTGCAACCAGCTTAGTGACCACTTCTTCATGGGTTGGCCCTAAAATAAAATCACGTTGATGACGATCTTTTAAGCGCAATAACTCCGGGCCATAATCGTCTAAACGACCAGACTCTTGCCATAAATCTGCAGGTTGCACCATAGGCATCAATATTTCATTGCCACCCGCACGTTGTATTTCTTCACGGACAATATTCTCAACTTTTTTCAACACGCGTAAACCTGTTGGTAACCAAGTATATAAGCCAGAAGCAAGGTTACGAACAAGGCCTGCTCGTAACATCAATTGATGACTGATAACTTCTGCACTGGCAGGGGTTTCTTTAAGGGTAGACAGTAAATATTGACTGGTACGCATGGCTTGTGATTTCCGTAAAAATAGGGGGATATATAATTGCCGTTATTCTATCAGGGGGCTAGCGTATGAAAAAGTAATATATGTATTATTTACAGCAAAAATAAAAATGTGAGATTTAATACATTTACCTTGTCATTTTCTTCACAAAAACCACGACAAAAAGAGCGATAGTAAAACTACCGGTAAATGCTTCTATGGCAGCAATGGCGCGTGATATGCCCACCGGAGTGAAATCGCCATAACCTAAGGTGGTAAAGGTCACTACTGAGTAGTACAGCGAAGAAAAGAAAAAGGACAAGTTTTCCTGCATTGACTGCTCGCTACTGGCAGCTAGCACAATGCCGTTGTAGCTGAGGCCAGTAAAAGTATAAATAATGGCACAGATAAATATAATGGCGATAGACAAACCTATGATTCGTAGTGGCGCCTCACCATAGCCACAAAAAATATCGACTATTTTTGATACCATCCGCTTAATACTATAACGTGGTAATTGTAAGCGACGCATGGTCAGCTCTTTTTGAATAAAATACCCTGACAGAGTAAATATACCTTCATGCTCGGCGTGTTTACGTAAATCGCGATAAATCTCTTCGGCTTGCTCTAAAAAATCGATATTTGCTTGCTCATCTTTAGCTTTCAAGGCGGACTTTGCCGCATATTCTTGTTTGATTTTTGTACCTATACTAACGTTTTCGAATTTGCTGCCCACCCACTTTACTCCTAACATATTTGCCCCTGCTAGGTTGGCACAGTTAAGGTTAGCGCTACGTAAATCAGCTTTCATTATGCTGGCATGTTGCAAGTTAATATTAAATAAGTGAGCACTTTTTAGATCCGCATGATAAAAGTCAGCGTAAGAGAAATCATAACCGTGCTTTTTATGGTGGTTAACTAGGTCAATGCTTTGCAGCTGAGCACGAGTTAGTATTATGCCGCGCAGCATGCCGCCACTTTGGGCGTACTTTTCTAGACGATCTTTTACCTCTGGCCCTGATTTATCAATTTCTTTATCGTGCCAATAACAACAGCCAGAGCTATTAGCTTCACCTTGGCAGCAATAGGCCTGCTCCTTGGTACTATCGGGGTCTTGATATTGGCACAATAACTTTATTTTATTCATTTTAAGAGTATAGTGCGCAACATCAAAAAGTAAAAAAAGGAACTAGTGTGGACATAACTTTAATTCAGGCAGATTACCAAAATGAACAACACGGCAAAGATTTAGTTATGCTGTTAAATGCCTATGCTCTTGACCCTATGGGAGGCGGAGAAGCACTAGCTGTTGACGTACAACACAACTTGGTTGCTACCTTAGCAAAGCGAAATGACTTCTTAACTTTACTTTGTTATATCGATGGTAAACCCGCTGGCATACTCAATTGTGTTGAAGGTTTCTCAACGTTTAAATGTAAACCTTTACTTAATATCCATGATTGCGGCGTGTTAAAAGAATATCGAGGCTTAGGTTTAAGTCAAAAGCTATTTATTGAAGCTGAGAAAATATCCCGTGAGCGTGGCTACTGCAAATTAACCCTTGAAGTATTAGAGGGAAATATTGTCGCGCAAAATGCGTATAAAAAGTTGGGCTTTTCAGGCTATGAACTTGATGAAAAAACTGGCAAGGCTATGTTTTGGGAAAAAGTCTTATAAGATATTAGAAAGCATCAATGACAGCTATAAGAAGCATAGCTACTTGCTAGCTTTACCTGCTGTCATTGCTGCTTAGTGATTTCACTAACGCTTAATCACTCTTAACCATTAAAAGGAAATAGGCCTTCTTTTCTTCGGCATTATTTCTTGACCATTGTCTACTGCAACTTGAGCAGGCGCTGATTTTTTACTGGCTTGTTTCTTTTTAGCCGATTTGCTTTTTCCTGGTTTATCTTGGGAGCGTGTCTTTTTCTGTGGCAACTTTTTATCAGCAACTTCGACTACTTGCTCAAGCGTTGCTTCGGATATGTCTTCAGCTTCAGCAAGTGTTTCATTGATGATTAATTGCACCACCTCGCCATTAAACTCAATCACATCTTGATGGTAAATTTTTTTACGTTTTTGGTATTCCACTTCACCATTCAGTAAAACATAACCTTCACTGATAACTATTTTTGCCTCACCACCACCACTGACCAAATTAGCTATTTTAAGTAATTTACATAACTCAACCGGTTGCTGGTTTAATTCAATAACTAAGTAACTCTCTGACATAGGTTTCTCGTAAATAAGCTGAGTTTCTTCATTTGCTGATCAGCGTGATAACTAACATATTCAATTCAGGTGTTAGTTAAAGTGTTCATTTAAGTAATAACTACTGCGCTAATTGTGCTAAAAGCTCAGCGATCTCGCTTTTCAATTCTTCGCTTTCAATGTTTTGTGCAGCATCATTGGCTTTATTAGCAAAAACAAGTGCTTTGTCTTTTTCTTCAAACTCTACTTGGCGTTGTGCCATTGCTAAATAAGCAGAGGCGGTAAAAGTTGGTAAGGTCAACTTTTCAGCTGTAGCTAGGGCAACTTCATAAATATCCATCGCTTGTTCGCCATCTTCGGTAAAGTCAGCTAGCGCTTCCCATTGCAATGGGTGATCTTTTGGTGTGCCTTGGCTGGTTGCACAAAGTATCTGTAATTTCTTACAGCTGGCAAGTCTTAATTCATCATTGTTGTTGTTTGAAGCGTTGGAAATTTCTTGGCAAATACTAAGGATGTCGTTATATAGTGGAGCTTTCATTTTAGATACCTAAATGCAGTTAACCCAGGATAAAAGAAGGGTTATTATTTGCCGCTAATATCGCATAAATCGAGGCTTTTAGATACAGAGAAAGTAAATAATGTACCAGTATCGCTGACTTGATATGAAAGCTTATCGAGCGGATTACATCACCATCAAGCGATTTAAATAACCAAGTCTGAATTGCTAGAAAATCATCTAACATGTAGCGGTGTAATATATTGTTTTAATTTGTAATTTTAGTACTCGCCAAGCTGGAATATTACCCTAGATGATGCAGGAAAAAACCTAGTAACCAATAATGCTCCTTTTCTTGAAGGCGCAACTTTAGGTGGTATGTATCGGCTACGAAGCTTTAGGAAAAATCGCTTTCATGATAAAGCGGCTATCTATGCAACAGCTGAATACCGGATGACTTTGGACTATAACCCAATAGCTAATGTAAGCTGGCTAAAGTTTTTACATCTTGATTGGCTACAAACAGTGTTTTATGTGGAGGGGGAAGGGTATCGCCGACTCTTCATCGCGATACGCTGTTCTCCTATTGGAAAACTGATGTTGGTGTTTCATTACGAGCATTAACCGCTGGGATTGTGGTGCGGTTGGACTTTACTCAATCAAAAGAAGGCACCAGTACTTGGTTGATGGTTGGGCATCCTTTTTAGTTTTACTGAAAAATAGATAAAGTAGCTGAAATGTAAAAATTAATGCGTACTAATGCAGCTTTATGGATGAAAATAAATCAATCGGTTAACTTTTTTAAAAAAGTCAGGGAATTTATAGATTTTCTGTTGACAGCTTTTTCTATCTCCCTATAATACGCCCCACTGAAACGCAGACGGTATAGCCTGAAAGGTTGAAGTATTTAGCAGTAAAACGGACGATTAGCTCAGTTGGGAGAGCACCGCCCTTACAAGGCGGGGGTCACTGGTTCAAGCCCAGTATCGTCCACCACTTTATTTTCTTATCTAATAAGTAATTAAGTGAACATTCTTTTTCCATAAAGAATTAAAACTAAAAATGGACGATTAGCTCAGTTGGGAGAGCACCGCCCTTACAAGGCGGGGGTCACTGGTTCAAGCCCAGTATCGTCCACCACTTCTTATCTTCAATTATCTTCCTTGTATATTTTAGATATAACTTAGTTATTAAAGCACCTTCTATCTTTTACATCCCGCGCCATATCACTGGTTCAAGCCCAGTATCGTCCACCATCTTTGAACACCTTAAATAATACTTCTAAAGCTAAAAATCTACCTCATTACACGCATCTTAATCATCATTTAGATAAATCTAAGCTATAAAACCCTTCTACAGTCACTATCCGCAGCATGTCATTGGGTCGAGCCTGGTATTATCAATAAACCGCCAGCGAATTACTAAAGCTATAATTTCTAAATCATAATTATACCAAGTTCATTAAATTATTGCCCACTTGTGCTGGTTAAAATACCCCAAGGCGGCGTTGCTCTCAATCCTAATAGCTAGCTATTACTCAATCAAGCGCCTTGCCCTGATTTATTTTTCCTGCGCGCAACAAGATCACAAACTTAATGAAATTGGTATTACTCATTAAAGATCAAAGTTTCTTGCGCACAGAACTATCATTTATATCCCGCACTATACCCTTGACCGATAACATCATTTAATTACAGCAAAGTGATGAATTAACTAAGGCGCAATGCTAAAATGCCGTCAATTTATTGATTAATACTGCTAATGCCGCCCAATAGGCGTTATTAGTGACACCTTGTAGAGACTCTTATGACTTTAACGACACGTTTTGCTCCAAGCCCAACAGGTTATTTACATGTTGGTGGTGCCCGTACTGCCTTGTATAGCTGGTTATATGCCAAGAAAAATGGCGGTAACTTTATTCTTCGTATCGAAGATACCGATTTAGAGCGCTCTACCCAAGCATCTGTTGATGCCATTATGGATGGTATGACTTGGTTAAAGCTTGAATGGACCCATGGTCCTTACTTTCAAACAAAATGCTTTGATCGTTATAAAGAAGTGATTGAACAATTACTTGCCTCTGGTGATGCGTATCGCTGTTATAGCACAGCCGAAGAAGTTGATGTTATGCGTGAAGAAGCAAAAGCTAAAGGCGGCATTGAAAAGTACAATGGTTTATGGCGTGACCGTACCGATCACCCTGCAGATAAACCTTTTGTTATTCGTTTCAAAAACCCGCTTGCTGGCGATGTTGTTATCAAAGATATGGTTAAAGGCGATATCACTATTAGCAACGAGCAATTAGATGATTTAATCATCGCTCGCTCTGACGGTACACCTACTTATAACTTAACGGTTGTTGTTGATGATTGGGATATGAAAGTTTCACACGTTGTTCGTGGTGATGATCATATTAGTAATACGCCTAAGCAAATAAACATCCTTACCGCTTTAGGTGCTGATATCCCTGAATATGCTCATATCCCGATGATTTTAGGTGATGATGGTAAACGTTTATCAAAACGTCATGGCGCAGTAGGTGTTATGCAATATCGCGATGATGGTTATTTACCTGAAGCGCTTCTAAACTACTTAGTACGTTTAGGCTGGTCACATGGCGATCAAGAAATTTTCTCTCGTGAAGAAATGATTGAGTTATTTGATTTAAAAGACTGTAACCGTGCAGCGTCTGGTTTTAATACAGATAAACTAATTTGGGTAAACCAGCACTACATGAAAACCATGGACCCTGAATATGTTGCTGAGCACCTTGCCTGGCACATGAAAGAGCAAGGTATAGATACTACTAATGGACCAGCGCTTAGCGAAGTAGTTAAAATTCAAGCTGACCGAGTTAAAACTTTGAAAGAAATGGCTCAAATTTCACGTTATTTCTATGAAGACTTCACCGAGCTTGATGCTAAAGCGGTTAAAAAGCATTTACGCCCAGTAGTTAAAGAGCCAATGATGTTAGTTAAAGAAAAACTAGCTGCATTAACTGATTGGTCACCAGAGCCTATTCACGCGGCAATTAATGATACTGCGGTAGAGTTAGAGTTAGGTATGGGTAAAGTAGGCATGCCACTTCGTGTAGCGGCAACAGGTGGCGGTAACTCACCATCACTTGATATTACTTTGGCCTTGTTAGATCAAAAGAAAGTGTTAGAAAGAATTGATCAAGCCTTAGTTGTAGTCGAAGCAAGAATTGCTGCGAGTTAATGACAATTTTATTCATATTAGATACGTTTAGGAGTACACCTAGTGCAATTTAGTGATTTTGGTTTAGACAGATGTTTAATAGATACCGTTAATCATCTTGGTTTTAGCGCGCCAACACAAATTCAGCAACAGGCTATTCCTGCGGCGATGGCGGGGCATGACTTGATCGCCTCGTCGAAAACCGGCTCAGGTAAAACCTTAGCTTTTATCCTACCGGCGATACAAAGGTTAACTAAAAACCGCGCTTTATCTAAGCGTGATCCACGGGTAGTTATTTTAACGCCAACGCGTGAGTTAGCTAAGCAGGTCTTTAGTCAATTACGTTTATTTACCGCTAATACTCAGTTTAAAGCGGTGCTAATTTTAGGTGGCGAAAACTTTAACGATCAAGTGAAAGTGTTAGAAAAAGACCCGCATTTTATTGTAGCGACACCGGGTCGTTTAGCAGATCATTTAAAGCAAGGTCATTTTTATTTGAATGGCTTAGAGCTGCTTATTTTAGATGAAGCCGATCGCATGCTTGATTTAGGTTTTAGTAAACAGCTCACGCAAATAAATAATGCGGCCGATCACCGTAAACGCCAAACGTTACTATTTTCAGCAACCTTAGACCATGCGCAAGTGAATGACTTTGCCAAAGAGTTACTGACCAAACCGAAACGTATTGCCATAGCATCGGCTCATACAGAACATGAAGATATTACCAAACGTTTCTTTTTAGCAGACAATCTCAGTCAAAAAGAAGTACTTTTGCAGCATTTCTTAACCACTGAAACATCGAAGCAAATTATTATTTTCACTGCTACCCGTAGTGATACTGACCGTTTAGCTAAGTTGCTTACTGAGCAAGAGCTTAATGCTGTTGCTTTAAGTGGTGACTTAAACCAAGGTCAGCGTAATCAAATTATGGACAGCTTTGCTAAAGGCCAACATAAAATATTAGTAACCACAGATTTAGCTTCACGTGGCCTTGATTTAATCAATGTATCGCACGTAATTAACTTTGATATGCCAAAACATGCGGAAGAGTTCGTCCATCGCATTGGTCGTACGGGTCGAGCTGGCACTAAAGGTGATGCCATTTCATTAGTAGGTCCTAATGATTGGTTAAGCTTTAAAAACGTTGAAGCTTTCTTGCAGCAAAAAATAAACTTTACTAAAGTTACCGGGTTTAAGGTTAAGTTTAAAGGCTTAAAACCGAAAAAAGAAAAAGTGGTTAAAGTTAAAGTTGATACTACTAAAGATAAAAAAGTGGTTGCGAGTAAACCAAGAAAAGTTATTAAGAAAACTTTCCTTGATATAGAAGATTTTGGCGCAATGAAAATTATTAAGCGTAAGAAAGCGTTAACACCTGAGCAAATTGAAGATTCGTCTAAAAAAGAACAGGATTAGCACTTCAGCGTTAAAAAAACACATTAACTAATGAATAGAAAGGCAACTAGAGTTGCCTTTTTTTATGGCAACAATTTGACCATAGAGTGACTGGCAGATTCGCTGAAACTATCGTATTGATGAAAATGATAAGTTATTACTAACAAGATATTTGATAGTTAGGTATGATTAATGTGTTTGATTAATATAATAATTATAAATTTTATAGGGATGTTTTATGACCATAATGCAAAAATCTCTCTGGCTAATTGTCAGCCTAGGTAATCTGTCAGCAGGCTACTTCTTCATGCTCAGCCAAAGTGCAGTGAGTTTTGCTTTATTAATCACCACATTACTCTATAGCCTTATTGGCATTTATGATGTTTTCTATAGTCGGCACAGCCTGAACCGTCTTTACCCGGTAGCGGCATATCTGCGTTATTTCCTTGAATCTTACCGCGTTGAAATTCAGCAATACTTTATTGCCAATGATACCGAAGAACGCCCTTTTAACCGTGAACAACGTACCTTGGTCTATCAACGCGCGAAAAACGTCCGTGATACCATAGCGTTTGGCACCCAGCGTAACCTTGTTGAAGATAATTACTTAAGTTTGTGGCATTCATTATCGCCTACTCATATAAAAGAGAGTGCTAAGCGCATACTCATTGGTGGTGACAGCTGCAAGCAACCCTACTCAGCATCCTATTTAAATATTTCAGCGATGAGCTTTGGCTCGTTGAGCACTAATGCCATTGAAGCGCTTAATTTAGGAGCTAAAAAAGCCGGTTGTTATCATAATACCGGTGAAGGTGCCGCGAGTCCTTATCACTTAAAACATGGTGGTGATATTGTTTGGCAACTAGGTACTGGACTCTTTGGTTGTCGTGATGAGCAGGGGCGATTTAATGCTGCTAGCTTTGAAAAAACAGCTAAGCTACCGCAAGTTAAAATGATCGAAATAAAGCTGAGTCAGGGCGCCAAACCAGGTCATGGTGGTGTACTGCCGAAAGCAAAAATTACCGATGAAATCGCCCGTATAAGACATATATCAAAAGATCATGATTGTATTTCTCCCGCGGTTAATCCTGAATGTACTTCGCCCAAAGATTTATTAGCGTTCATCGAGCAATTACGCCGTTTAAGTGGTGGCAAACCCGTTGGCTTTAAATTATGTATTGGTAACCCGGCAGAATTCTTAAGTATTTGTAAAGCCATGCTCGAAACAGGCATTACCCCTGATTTTATCACCGTTGATGGCGCTGAAGGCGGAACAGGCGCTGCGCCGGTTGAATTTACTAACCGCTTAGGGTTAATTTGTTTAGAGGGTATAAGCATAGTAAACAGCGCCTTGGTTGGTGTTGGGCTTCGGCATAAAATAAAAATAATTGCTTCAGGTAAAACAGCATCAAGTTTTGATTTACTGGCAAAAATAGCTGCCGGCGCTGATGTCGTTAATGCCGCAAGAACTATGATGATGGCAATTGGCTGTATTCAATCAAGACATTGTAATACCAACCTCTGCCCAACAGGTGTGGCAACTCAAGATCCCGCGCGTGCAAAGGCCATTGATGTTGAGAGTAAAAGTGATCGAGTGAAAAACTTCCACAATAATACCTTAGCCAGTTTCTTTGAGCTGGTTGGTAGTATGGGCTTGGACGATCCAGCTAAACTTGTTCCGCAAATGATAAAAAGGCGCTCACCTTATGGTATGCAAATGTCGATGGGCAGCCTTGTTGCGGCGCTATCAGAAAATGCTTTAATTGACCCATCATCAAATGAGAATGAACTTGATGAATCGTGGCAACACTGGTGGCAAGCAAGTAGTGCTGAGCAGTTTTATGTAGATGATTTCTTTATATTGAAAGCGCCGGAGTTTCACCAAACTCGAGCTCATTAAGTTAACGCTCATCAAGTTAACGCTCAGCGAGCTTAATGATTTTATTGACTTTTAAAGGTGTTATTTAGATTTCGTTAATGAAGGAGTTTGGGAAGGTTTACACTTAACATAACATAGCTTCGACTTGAGTTCAGGCATCTTTAAAACCTGAACTCAAACCGAGTAAACACTAGTCCGGGCACTTCTGTTTACGGATGTAGCTACTACTCAGCGATTAACTGAGTGAGGGTATAGCTAGTCTCATTACTACCTAATTTAGTTTTCATATAAGGTAATATTTCTTCAAGTTGTGTTGTTAATTGCCATGGCGGATTTACGATAAACAAACCTGTACCGGTCATGCCGTATTCGTCAGTATCAGCGGCCATGCAAAACTCAACTTGCAGTACATTCTTAACCGCACTTGCTTTGAATGCTTGCTGCATTTCTTCAACTAGCTCACGCTTAACCACCGGATACCAAAGAATGTAAGTGCCAGTAGAAAACTTACTATAGGCCTTAATAATGGTCTTTACTGCTTTTTGATAATCTTCTTTAAGCTCATAAGGCGGATCAATAAGTACTACACCACGGCGACTTGGTGGTGGTAATAAACCAAGCACACCTTTATAACCATCAGACTGCTTAACAAATACTTTGCGCCAGCGCTGACAAAAATCTTCTAAGTGCTGAATATCAGTTGGGTGTAATTCAAATAGGTGGCTAGAGTCTTGGCGACGGACAAAGGCTTTAGCTATGCCAGGAGAGCCCGGATACACCTCAAGTTCACTACTTTTATCATGACTGAGGTTAAGGCTTTTGATTAGTGATAAATACGGTTCAAGTGACTCAGGCGCATCTTCATCGTTAATAATCTTGGCAATACCGTCTTTATACTCACCTGTTTTTTGTGCATATGCATCGGCCAATTGATACATACCAGCCCCAGAGTGACTATCTATATAACAAAAGCCTTTTTCTTTACGAGTCATATAATCAAGTACTAGTGATAAAACACTGTGTTTGAGTACATCGGCAAAATTGCCAGCATGAAAAGCGTGACGATAACTAAGCAAGGTAAATCCTTAAAGTCGGTAATTAATGGGTTTAATGTTAAACAGCAAAAAAAACGGCTAGCAAATAACAAATTTGATAGCCGTTAGCAGGTTTTTTCTTATGCTTGGCTAGCTAAGTACTCGTCATAAGTACCGGCAAAGTCGATATAACCGTCTTTGGTTAATTCAATAATACGAGTGGCGATAGTTGAAACAAATTCTCTGTCATGGCTAACGAATAACAGAGTACCTTCGTATTGCTCTAACGCCATATTTAATGATTCAATTGATTCCATGTCCATGTGGTTGGTTGGTTCATCAAGCAGTAAAATATTAGGCTGTTGCATCATTAACTTACCAAATAACATCCGACCTTTTTCACCACCTGATAACACTTTAATTGATTTTTTAATGTCATCAGCTGAGAATAATAAACGGCCTAAATAACCACGAACCGCTTGTTCGTCATCGGTTGGTTGACGCCACTGACTCATCCAGTCAAATAAGGTCATGTCATTTTCAAACTCAAATTCATGATCTTGCGCATAATAACCAATATTGACATTTTCAGACCAAGTAAACTCACCTGAATCTTGCTCATAGGCTACTTCGTTCATTAAGGTGCGTAAAAAGGTAGTTTTGCCAATACCATTTTCACCAATAATGGCGATGCGTTCACCTACTTCGATTAGGGCTGAAAGATCTTTAAGGATATGATTACCATCAAAGCTTTTATTTAACTTTTCAACTACTAAGGCATTACGGAATAATTTCTTTTCTTGCTCAAAACGAATAAACGGGTTACTACGGCTTGATGCTTTCACTTCTTCTAACTGAATCTTATCAATGCGCTTAGCACGAGAAGTGGCTTGTTTTGCTTTTGAAGCGTTAGCAGAGAAACGCGCCACGAAGGCTTGCAGTTCGCCAATTTGTGCTTTTTTCTTAGCGTTATCTGATAATAAACGTGCTCTTGCTTGTGTTGCCGCCAACATGTATTCGTCATAGTTACCTGGGAAAACACGTAGCTCACCGTAATCTAAATCGGCCATATGGGTACAAACACTGTTTAAAAAATGTCTATCATGAGAAATGATAATCATGGTTGAATTACGTTCATTCAACGTTTCTTCTAACCATTGGATAGTGTGAATATCTAAGTTGTTGGTTGGCTCATCGAGTAACAAAATATCAGGGTCTGAAAACAGTGCTTGCGCAAGTAATATACGTAACTTAAAACCAGGAGCTATTTCGCTCATTAAACCGTAATGTTGCTCAACAGGGATACCAACACCAATTAATAACTCACCAGCACGAGCTTCTGCGCTGTAACCATCCATTTCGGCATATTCAGACTCTAAATCGCCAACTTTCATACCATCGGCTTCGCTCATTTCAGGTAAAGCATAAATACTGTCACGTTCTTCTTTTACCGCCCAAAGTTCGGTATGACCCATGATAACTGTATCAATAACACTGTTATCTTCAAAAGCGAATTGGTCTTGACGTAATTTACCTAAACGTTCACCGCTATCAAGAGTAACATTGCCACCTGTTTGCTCTAAATCACCACCTAAAATTTTCATAAAGGTAGATTTACCACAACCATTGGCGCCAATTAAACCGTAACGGTTACCGCCACCAAATTTTTGTGAGATGTTTTCAAACAAAGGCTTAGCGCCAAATTGTTGAGTAATATTATTTGCTGATAGCATAATGTCTTCCGTCGCATGTTGAAGTTTACTGAATCAAATATGTCAGTAAATTTACCGATAGTTACCGAACAAGGTGTAGTTACCGGACAAGTAATGCGCGCGATTATACACTAGTGTTGAAAAGCCGCATACGATAATTTCGAACTTAGCTAAGTCCAATAGGCCAACTTAAGAGTAGGGCTATCTCAGCAAAAATAACATATTCACATATACTAAATAGATGGATAAAAATGCTTTCAGGGAGGATATTTTCACTTCTAAATTGAATAAGAGGTAGTATTATGAAAGCACTGATAAAATTTTTATATTTAGGCCTATTTGTATTTTTTGCTATTAGCTCGAAGCCGTTCAGGTTAGCTGGAATTTATAGCCAAACTCGTTTTATCAATGTTGCTAAGGCCGTCGGGCAAAAGCTATCTTCAGATAAAGCAACATGGCTTACCAGTAAAATTGTGCTTAAAGTAAAAGAATTAAAAGCCTTTATCCAAAGCCAAGAATATCCTGATCCTAGCCACGAAAAAGCGGTGTCCTTAACGGGTGAAGTTAATGGACTTATTGAGGCACTAACCGCTGAAAACAGTAGCAGCTTTATTTATCGATGTTTTGTCTGGTTTACCTAAGGCCAAGTCGTATAAAAGAGGTTAGTGTTTTATCTGCAAGGAAATAAGTCATTTGCCATTACTCTCACTATAAGTCTTTTATCTTTATGGCTAATCAAGCTATTTTTGTTGATTAGCTTGATAAAAGCCAAGTCCCTGCATAAGCTTTCTAGCAACTTTATGATCTTCAGTGGGTTAACTTTTAGGCGGCGCAATGAGTAAAACAATATTAGTAGTTGATGACAGCATAGTTTCACGCATGATGATAAAAACAATTATAGAATCCCATGTGCAAGGGGCAGACATAATCGAGGCAGGCAATGGAGCACAAGCACTTGATAGAGTAGATAAAGATAAGGCTATTGATGTAGCCTTCGTTGATTACAATATGCCGGGTATGACGGGACTTGAATTAATTAGTGCCTTAGCAGCAAAACTGACCATTCCCAAAGTAGTCTTACTGACAGCAAATATTCAAGATGAAATCAAAGCTCAAGCATTAACTGCGGGAGTAACCTTTATGAATAAGCCGATCGATGAAGAGGTTATCGCAACGTTTTTACAAAGCTAGTCGTTAGAGACACAAACGAGTAATTACTATATGCCTGATAAATTGACCCTCCTTGAAATAGATGCCTTAACGGAAATTTTTAATATTGGCATTGGCCGTGCTGCTAAGTCATTGAATCAAATGGTTTCTCAAACGGTTGATTTAACTATTCCTGAAATTGAAATGTTGCCTAATAAGCAGGCAAAGCATAAACTTGATTTGGATACAGCGATGGAAATTAGTGCAGTTACCCAACGATTTTCGGGTGACTTTCAAGGGCAAGCTTTATTAATGTTTAGTAAAGAGAATGGCTTACAACTGGTAAGATTATTACTTGGCAATAAAATACCCATTGAAGACTTATCCGAGTTAGAGCAAGATTCTTTAGTTGAAATAGGGAATGTTATTTTAAATGCTTGTTTTGGTACCGTGATTAACTTTTTACAAGCGTCTATTTCAATTGAAATGCCCGAGTTTATTCAAGGTAACTTAAATAAAATTTTCACTTATAGCAGTGAGCATGATTGGTCACTGTATATAAAAGTGAAATTTTCGCTGCCCAGTGAACATATTGCCGGTCATATCTCCTTTATTATGGATATAACCTCACTGGAAATTTTTCAAGAATCAGTGCGTAAGTTTGTTTTTGGAATCACCAATACCGTCAAAAGCTAAGGTGATTACATGGCAAACTTAACCAATGACATACTTTTCGCCTCTTTAAACCAACTTTCTGTTGGCATAATTATCATTGATGAACAGCAAGAATTAGTCTTTTTTAATCAATGGCTAAGTGATTATTCAGGCAAGAACTTAGCTGATCATGAAGGTAAATATTTAGGGGTAGTATTCACACAGTATCACGACTCTCGTTTGAGTGATGCCTGTGAGTCTGCTTTGTCATTGGGTTTACCCGCAAGACTATCACATACCTTTAACCCAGCACCTTTACCGCTTTATCAAAATAATTTTTTTGGAGATGAAAAGTTCTTAATTCAACAGCAAATTAGTGTTAAAAAAATTGCTGTCGAGTCATCAACCCCTCTTTGCCAAATCGTTATTGTTAATGTCACTCATATGGTAAAAAAGGAGAAAACGCTACAAAAACTAGCGGATGACAATAAGATTCAGCAGCAAAAGGCAGAAATAGCAAACCGCTCTAAATCTCAGTTTCTTGCTAACATGAGCCACGAAATAAGAACGCCAATTAATGGGGTGCTCGGAATGCTAACGTTATTAGCCGATACTCAGTTAAGTAAAACTCAGCGCCATTTCTCAAAACTTGCTCGGGTTAGTGCGGAAATTTTATTGCATCTAATTAACGATATATTAGACTTTTCCAAAATAGAAGCCGGTAAACTTGAAATTGAAAAAATAGTATTTAATCTGCCGGACAGCATAATTGAAACAGTACAAGCCATGGCTATTAAAGCACAAGACAAGAAGGTTGAAGTTATTATTGATACTACCGGTTTGGCAGAAAACTTTGTCATTGGCGACCCTAGCCGGTTAAAGCAAATAATTACTAATTTAGTCAGTAATGCGATTAAGTTTACCGAACAAGGTGAAATTAATATCACTGTGTCCATGGAAGAGCAAAGTCCAAGTCAATTTAAGTTGACGGTAGTTATAGCCGATACGGGCATAGGCATCCCATCAAACAAATGTGCTGATTTATTTACTGCTTTTACACAAGTTGATGCCTCAACAACGAGAGAGTATGGCGGAACTGGCTTAGGGTTAACTATCGTTAAACAACTGTGCCAGCTTATGGGGGGAGATATAAACGTTAATAGTCAGTTAGGGCAGGGCAGCCAGTTTACTTTTTACCTGAGTTTAGATAAAAGCACATTATCTACAAAACCTTTTAAGGCCTTTACCGAAAAACCAATATTACTCATTGATAGTAATGAAAACAGCGCTAAAAGTATTAGTAAACAATTACAGCTGTGGGGGCTAAATGCGGTGATGAAAACAGCCGCAGATGAAGCTATCGCCATCTGTGATAAAATTGAGAATCACGACTTTTCTATCATTATGCTTAATAGCAATTTAGATAAAGCTACTCTAGGTTGTATTGCCTATTTGTTGTTGATAAATAATAAGCTAAGGTCAAAATCTGTGCCTATTATTTTGCTGACATCCATGGACAATAGTGGTATCGAAAAAAGTAGCGCGCTTTTGGCATTGAGCAATGATGAAAATACTCACCAATTAGCTAAGCCTCTTAGTCCCGCAATGCTTTATAACGTATTAACTAATGTATTGTCACAAGAGTGCACTAAGTTAGCGAATGGTGACTTAGCGTTTGCCCCCTTAATAAGTAAAATAACGAATAAAAGCAATAAACAAGCAAAAATTCTCTTGGTTGAAGATAATCGGATTAATCAAGAGGTTGCGCTCGGCTTGCTACGTAAATTTGGTTTTAACGCTGATGTCGCTAAAAATGGCGTGCATGCATTAGAGTTATTATTGCAGAGTGAACTATTTGAGCCATATGAATTAGTTTTAATGGATTGCCAAATGCCGGAGATGGACGGCTATCAGGCAACACAACTCATTCGAACAGATGAAAAGTATCGGCGCTTTAATCAAGTGAGCATAATTGCCATGACAGCTAACACCATGCAAGGCGATCAGAAAAAATGTTTAGATGCAGGGATGAATGATTATTTAGCCAAGCCTATTAACCCGCAACTACTAGCAGATAAGCTGGAATTTTGGTTAACAAATGAAGTAGGTAACCAGTATTAATGATTATCTACTTCATTAGGGTCTGTTGATCTTTCGAGATTACTTTTGCAGCGTATTGTTGGGTATTTCTACAAGGCAGAGCCTTTGTCATGTGGTTATTCCACATCAAAAGGCGATAACGCAGTAAAAATGGCCAACAAACGCCGTTCGAAGGATTCGGCTAAAAGCGCTTTATTCTTTGTTGAGTAGTATTTGCTTAGAATGACTAGGCTACACACTACTCGCCGCGACTAAAACGCTTTTACCTCGAACAAAATTTAATCCTGAAAGTTCAACAGTCCCTTGCTATATGACGGTATTAGTTATGCTTTTTTCTATCGGCAAATTGATCGTCTGAAAAACGCGTCAAACCTTTTTTGTGCATTGGTGTTCTCTTACCCTTACCATTGCCTTGTCCCGGTTTAGGTCTATTCTGACCTGGGCTACTTTTAAAGCCTTGCGAGTTATTCTTACCTTGTCTGTTTTTATTGGCTAAACTCTGCTCATTACGTGTTTCTCTTGGTACTAAACAGTTTGGCCCTGAGCCAATCAGTTTAGTTAAGCCCATTTTGGTTAACGCTTGACGAATCTGTGCCCAGTTTAGGGGATCATGATAACGCAGTATGGCTTTATGCAAACGTCGTTGAATGGTGCCTTTAGGTACGGTTATTCGGCCATCATCCTTCGCTAAGTTTTTGCTAGTCACGTTACGTAAAGAGTTTAACTCGGTATGGTATAAGGTGGTGGCGTTAGCTAAGGGCGAAGGATAAAAATTTTGTACCTGATCTAACTTAAAATCATTGTCTTTTAGCCATAGCGCTAAATTAACCATATCTCTGTCAGTGGTGCCTGGATGAGCAGAGATAAAGTAAGGGATCAAATATTGTTTCTTGCCAGCAAGTTTAGAGTAATGGTCAAACATTTCTTTAAATTTGTCATAGCTGCCCATGCCTGGTTTCATCATCTTATCAAGCGGCCCTTGCTCGGTATGCTCGGGAGCAATTTTTAAATAACCGCCAACATGATGGGTTGCTAATTCTTGAATATATTCAGGATGCTCTATGGCTAAATCGTAACGAACACCTGAAGCGATTAATACCTTTTTAATGCCTTTAACTTTACGCGCTTTACGGTAAAGCTCGATGGTTGGCGTATGATCTGTATCTAAGTGGCCACAAATAGTTGGCCAGACACATGAAGGTTTACGACAAGTCGCTTCGGCTTTTTCACTCTTACAATTGAGCTGATACATATTAGCCGTTGGACCGCCAAGATCTGATATCACGCCAGTAAAGCCAGGGACCTTTTCTCTGATATCTTCTATTTCTTTGATGATAGATTCATGGGAGCGACTTTGAATAATGCGGCCTTCATGCTCGGTAATTGAGCAGAAAGTACAACCACCAAAACAACCGCGCATGATATTAATCGATGTTTTTATCATGTCATATGCTGGAATCTTGGCTTTACCATAACTTGGGTGTGGTACTCGCTTATATTCAAGATCAAATACGCCATCCATTTCCGCTGTTGAAAGCGGTTTCGCCGGTGGGTTTAACCAAATAAGGCGTGTACCATGGCTCTGTACTAAGGGCTTAGCTGAAGTAGGGTTAACTTCTTGATGAAAAATACGTGATGCATGCGCATACAGAACCTTGTTGTCTTTTACCTGCTCAAATGTTGGTAAATTAATGTAAGTGGTTTCCCAAGGTTTAGCTTTCTTTTCCCAGGTTTTATTACGGTAGTCCGCCATTACAATAGGCTGAGCCGTTTTAGTTATATCTTTAGCCTGATTTTCTGCGGCCGATTGTGCTTCGTTATCACTACAGCTTTCCGGTGTAATTTCTGTATAAGGACTAAGAATAGCATCAATTTTACCCGGGCGGTCGATATCACGGGAGTCTATGCCTTTCCAGCCTGGCAATGCCTGGTTGGTTAAGAAAGCACTGCCACGAACATCGGTGATGTTTTTAACATCTTCACCACGAGCAATACGGTGAGCAATTTCAACTAGTGGCCGCTCTGCATTACCAAAGACTAATAAATCTGCTTTTGAATCAAACAAAACCGAGCGACGAACTTTATCTGACCAGTAATCATAGTGGGCTACTCGGCGTAAACTGGCTTCAATACCGCCAATAATTACCGGTACTCCTTTAAATGCTTCTTTACAGCGCTGAGTATATGCAGTTACTGCGCGATCTGGACGCTTACCACCTTCATCATTTGGTGTATAGGCATCATCATGACGCATTCTTCGCTCAGCAGTATATCGGTTAATCATGGAGTCCATATTACCGGCGGTAACACCAAAAAATAAATTAGGCTTGCCTAACTCCATAAAGGCATCTTTTGAATGCCATGCGGGTTGTGCGATTATACCAACCCTAAAACCTTGTGCTTCAAGCATACGGCCAATAATAGCCATACCAAAACTCGGGTGATCTACATAAGCGTCACCGGTGACAATAATTATGTCGCAACTGTCCCAGCCTAAAACGTCCATTTCTTTTCGTGTCATAGGCAAGAATGGTGCGGTGCCGTAGCACTCAGCCCAGTATTTCGGATAATCAAATAATCCTTGCTGTGTTTTCGAAATTATTTGTTTTTTAACTGAAGCCATATCACCATTCCCATTGGGGTTAACCGATTCTAAAATTACTATGTCACTAAATGATTGTGCCGCCTCTGTACTGAAAATAGCGGGCGCGGGATTATATCAGAAATATCATGCTATCCCCAAATATATCAGTATGATTTTTGTACGATTATGAAAGTGACTTGGTAAAAAATAAGAATTGTATAATGTTTACAATCTCGATGGTATTTGCTCTAATCACTTTTAGTCATATTTAGTCAGATGATTACAATAATGAAAGCAATAAAAAAAAATTATAAAGAGCGTTATTAATATTTTAGAGGAAGCTATGAATAAGAACTTAAAAAACAGCTTGTTGGCAAGCGCTATTGTCACAGCTCTCGGCTTGAGTGCCTGTGTTAAACAAAGCGATACTGTGGCAGTAACTAAATCAACGCCAGCGTCACAATCGGCTGAAATTTCCGTCGTTATTAGCTCAGAGCAAAGTTTAACGGCGCTCTATTTGCAAGCTAAGCAAAGTCTCTTTAAACAGCGTGCTTTATCAGCAACCATGTATGGCTTATCCGAGCAAGATGTTGGCCAAGACGTTAGCAGCAAGATGGAGCTTTATGGCTCTGAAAACGAAGCCAAGTTACGCGCTGAGTTATTATCGATATCAAATAAAATTGCGGGTATTAAGCTTGAGGGAGATAATATTACCGCGAAAAACAACCAGCAAGTGATGGCAGGGTTAACACGATATTTTGCTGGCGAGCCAAACTTTACTGTTGGTTTTATTGATACTTGGATGGGACTTTCACCCTTTATAGTCAATCAGATTAATGGCCCCTTGATTGATATTCCTCGTATTATGCAAAACGACCAGCCAATTACCACAGAGCAACAAGCATTAGATTACATCGCGAGATTAGGATCATTTGACCGTCTTGCTAATAGCATTATTGAAAAACAAGCATTTGATGCCGGACAAAATTGGTTACCACCGAAAGTGACTTTACAAGGTGCAATTAAGTACCTTAAAGGCTTTACCAGTGTTCCAGCAGAGCAGCATACTTTTGTTAGTGTCTTTAGTGATAAAATTGACAAAATTGACTCGCTTAATGCTGAGCAAAAGCAAGCGTTAATAAAGCAAGTTATCTCGAAAGTCAGCCAAGTGGTCTATCCTGCTTACCAATCGGTGCAAAAAGCCAGTGAACAATTATTGGCTAAATCTCGTGATGAATCAGGTATATGGGCACAGCCAAATGGCAGTGATTATTACCAAGATGCGATTAAACAATTAGGCGATAGTGAATTAACGCCAAGTGAAATACACCAAATAGGTTTGGGTGAAGTCGCTCGCATTAGCGTTGCTATGGACACGATATTACAACAGCAAGGTTATAAACAAGGCTCTGTTGGCGAGCGTATGGTGGCATTAAATGAAGAACCACGCTTTTTATATGAAGATTCAACAGCAGGCCGAGAAAAGTTATTAAGTGATATTAACGGTTATATCACTGAAATGACCATAAAAATGGCACCGGTATTTAAAACAACACCAAGTTATCAAGTCGAGGTGAAAGCTTTTCCAGTTGAAGTACAAGATGGAGCACCTGGCGGTCAATATACTTCACCGGCTGTTGATGGTAGTAAACCGGGGATCTATTGGATTAACTTACGTGATATGAAAGCTAATCCTAAATTTGGCTTAAAAACCTTAACCTATCATGAAGCAAATCCTGGTCATCATTGGCAAATTGCTTTGAATTTAGACCAAGCTGAATTACCTTTTCTACGTAGAATTGCTCCCTATAACGCATATGCCGAGGGTTGGGCTCTTTATTCAGAGCAGGTCGCTTTTGAATTAGGTATGTATGAAAATGATCCCTTTGGCAACTTAGGTCGTTTACAAGCGGAGTTATTTAGAGCGGTACGTTTAGTGGTTGATACTGGCCTACATGATAAGCGCTGGACACGAGAGCAAGCGATTAGCTATATGTCAGAGCAAACGGGTACCGCTGAGTCTGATGTTATTGCTGAAATTGAACGTTATATGGCATGGCCAGGCCAAGCACTCGGCTATAAACTAGGTATGTTAAAAATATTGAGTTTAAGAGAGCAAGCGGAAAAACGTTTAGGTGATAATTTTGATTTAGCCGAGTTTCATGATGTTGTGCTGTTAAATGGCGCTGTGCCTATGGCGGTGCTAGCACGGAATGTAAACCATTGGCTAGCTAGTAAGTCATAGGTGAACTTATTTAACCGTTAGTTATAGCCATATTATCTTACCGATATGTTGGCTAAAAAATTAGTTACTTCTGCATGGTTAGCTGGTAAATAAAAAGCCGTATTGTTGTTAACAATACGGCTTTTTTATTTTCGGTAAGTTATATAATTTATATAAGTCATATTAGCTTATCGCCTGATTATATTTTGCTGAGCTAGAGGCATTAGTGAATGTTGTGGTCATGGCTGGTAAGTTCACTTGTACGTTGATTTTTAAGTAGCACACATTGAGTCTCTCCTAAGCGCGCACAGTTATCCAGTTCGAAAATCTCATCGGCTCTAAAAGAAGCATTTGAAAGAATAACCGCAGAGCAGTTGCCACGGCATAAAACATTTTTTATTTGTTCAATATCTAAGTGTGCAGACTTCTTATCAACTAAGTTATTTATCTTGTTTTTGCCTTTAAAACTAACACAAAGCACTTTCGAAATATCGACACCATGGGTTTTCACTAATTGCTCTAATGATGATTCTTCAGGGTTAATAAACAATACCCACTTTTTTTCTTGATTATGTTGCTGACAAATATTTGCATAGTGATATGACAATTCTTGATGGTTGGCTACATTGGTTAGTTTTAACCAAGTCTGCTCTGCAACGGGAGTACTGATGGCTTTGTTCATGACATTGCTATTTATTGTATCTGTGGTGTACATAGTTCAACCTCGTGCTAAATTGTGATAACTCGCTATACTGTATGGATGTACAGTATATGGTTTGTGTTGGCTATTCAAGCATTATTTGTAAATTTTTTACACAATATCGATATACCATGCTTGAAAATCTATACATTAAAATTATGTAGGCAGGGAATTGAGGCATGGAAATATTTATACTATTACCATTAAATTTTCCTCTTGTTGTGCACCGGATAAATTAATTAAAGCAAGGTGCTCGATTGAGTAATAGCTAGTTATTGGGCTTGAGAATAATGCCGGTTTGGCGTGTTTTATCCCGCACAGGTGGCTAATGATGTAATGGAATTGGTACTCGATTAGATGTAAGACCATCATCGATAGAGTGAGCCCTTGAAATCAATTTAGCTTTTGGCGATAAATATCAGATAACGAATTCTGCTGACAATGGCAATGATAGGACGGGACAGGACAAAGCAAAGCTAGCGCTAGATTGTAGCTGTGCTTACTGGAGTTAAGCTTGTTGGCAAGTGAGGGGTTTAGTAAGGCGTTTGCTACTTATGTATAAAGTAAGTGTGCGGTCGAAACTGGTGAGTTGGTAAATAGGGTAGTAAATGATAAGGTTAAAACCAAGCATAAAGGCAGTGCTGCCTTTATGCTTGGCTGAGCTTATTGCTCTAATTCTGATAATTGCGCTTCAAATTGTTCCGCGCCGGCTTTAACTTGATAGAGTTTAACCATTAAATAGTTTAGCTCTGGGGCGAACCAAACGTAGGTGATACGTTTTTTCTCAAGAACTTCCCGTTTTAAGCGAATAGTTTTCACTAAGCCAAAGGGAAGTATGAGTTCTTCTTCACCATCGTACAGATATTGATAATTCTTGATCGAGCCTCGGGTACTGATCACAGGATAAACAAAGCGTTTTTGTTCTGGGCTGTTAATTAAGTCAATACGATTTTGTAGATGATAACTGAGTTTATCTAATAGGCCATCAGTGAAATCTAAAGTGATTTGTTTATTATTTTTAACATCGGTCGCCGTTTTTCCCGCTAGGTCATATTGCCATTGGTAGTATTTATCGCGTCCGGTTCCCTCGCGTTGATAATCATAACTTAATGGTATCACTTGTTTGTTTTCTACTTTAATTATGGCTGTTTCACTGCGTTTATCAGAAAAAATCAACCAACTTATATCTGTTTCATAATGGTATTTTATTTTATTATCATCAAGGTAACTCAGCTGCCTAATTGCGGTACCAACGGGATCTGATTTATGTAATAAGGTATAGGTAGCCCGATAAGGAGGAATAATTGTGGCGAAGGGGGATTTCTGTTGTTGGGCGGTTGCTTGCGTTTTACTAGAGAGCTCAGTAATAGCAGGATTGGCTGAAGCCAGAAAAGGTAAAGTTAACAACAGCAGGGGCAAGAATTTTCGCATAATAAGCAAAGTGTCCAGAAGCAATTAGTACTCATGATACTAACAGCTTCTGTGGGGTGTTTAGCAATAATTTGGTAACTAATTTGTTCTACTATTTTACCTGTAATTAGCCTAAGCCGACTTATGTTAGCGCTTAGTGAGTGTTTATTTATCGCTTAATTATCGCTTAGTTAGGGTCCCGACCGTTTAGCTATCAATGTTAATCGTTAGCATAACCTGAGGCAGGCAGTGTATTACCATCAAGAATTGCATGATCGCCTTGCATGCTAAGTCTTTTTTCAGCAAACCACTTTACTACGAGTGGGTAGATACGGTGTTCTTGCTCATGTACTCGTGCAGCTAAATCATCACTACTATCGCCATCAAATACTGGTACTTTCGCTTGAAGAATGACTGGACCGCCGTCAAGTTCTTCAGTGACAAAATGTACACTAACACCGTGGACATCATCGCCGGCATCAATTGCCCGTTGATGGGTATTTAAACCCTGATATTTAGGTAACAAAGATGGATGTATGTTTAATAGTTTGCCTTGAAAGTGCTGGACAAAGCTGGGGGTGAGAATTCTCATAAAGCCGGCTAAGACGATTAAATCAGCGTCAAAAACATCAATTTTTTTGATAAGAGCTTGATCGTAATCTTCACGGCTAGCGAATTCTTTATGTGAAAGAGCTACGGTAGCAATGTCAGCATTCTGAGCACGAGTTAGGCCATAAGCATCTATTTTATTTGATACCACACCAACCACTTCTGCTGGGTAATTACTATCAGTACAGGCATCAATAATGGCTTGTAAATTAGTGCCGCCGCCTGAGATTAATACAACTATTTTGCTCGACATATTTTTTCCTTATCGCTTAGTAAATTAGTTAAGGATTAATAAAGCAGAGATAAATAAAAGGGGCTAATAAATAGCCCCTTTATAATAATACTTTACTTGCTTAGATAGTTAGTTGTTTATGAAAAAACAACTTGCTCTTCGCCGTCAGCTTTATCGGCTATTGCGCCAATATGCCAAGCGTTTTCACCGTGTGCTGTTAACACTTCAATACTCTGCTCAACTTTGTCAGCAGGTACTACGATTATCATGCCAACACCACAGTTAAAAGTACGGTACATTTCATGTTCCGTGATATTGCCTTTTTCTTTTAACCAAGTAAAGATGCTCGGCCATTGCCAGCTATTACCTTTAATCACAGCTTGTGCTGTTTCAGGTAATACACGTGGGATATTTTCCCAGAAACCACCACCAGTAATATGAGACAGTGCGTGCACATCTACATTTTTAAGTAATTCAAGCACAGATTTTACGTAAATCTTGGTTGGTTCAAGTAAGTGGTCAGCAATTTTCTTGCCGTCGAGCAATTCATTCATATCAGTATTGTTTACTTCTAATACTTTACGAATTAATGAGAAACCATTTGAATGAGGACCTGAAGCGCCAAGTGCAATCAATTGATCGCCAGCTGCAACATTAGTTCCATCAATTAAACGAGATTTTTCAGCAATACCAACAC
>NZ_JABSOV010000055.1 GCF_013215345.1 Colwellia sp.
ATGTATATAGCTTATCTGTGATAGTGGCTATGTACTCACCATCTCGCAATACTTCGTAGCTAGTAATAAGTAATCCGTTATCTGTTTTTGACTCCGCTCGTTGCTCAGACTTTGACCAACGTAAAGTTATTGACTGCCAAGTTGTTGCGGTTACTTCAAAATTAACAGGGGGAGTAACAGTTGTTTCCGGATTAGGGACTTCTTCAGGACCTTTGTCAGGATCAGGCGTGCCAGTATCAGGCGTGCCAGTATCAGGCGTGCCAATATCAGGTGTGCCAATATCAGGTGTGCCAGTATCAGGTGTGCCAGTATCAGGCGTGCCAATATCAGGAGCGGGATCAACAGAGATAACATCTTTCTCAGAGTTATCTTCACTGCCACCGCAAGCTGATAGTATTAGCACAGATAAAAGTATTGCTATTAACTTAAAATTATTTTTTTGAAGCACCGGTAAAGCCTTTATTTTGTAAGGGCATGGCTGGCTGGAGGGGATACAGATTAGAAAGCACTATCACAGATATGATGGTGCTATCATCGGTAGCTCCGCTGTCATAGGTAAATACCTTTAGACCGGTAGCTTTGCGTACCTGAACTTTCATCCAGTTTGCCTTTTGCAAGAGTTGTTATTTTTTGACTATTATTCAATTACTACAAGTGGTTAGTCAATTTGAGCATAATTGTACATTAGGCAAACAATAATAAGTATAAAAACTTATTACAAAATAGTTACAAAGTTAATTAGACAGAGCCCATTTAAAGGGGGTGGGGATTATTGAGCGCTGAATCAAAGGCTAATTCTTAAGGGTGTAATTTATGATGTTGCCAGTTATCATCTTGTTTTTCAAAGCATATCCTATCATGTAAACGGTTGGCTCGCCCTTGCCAAAATTCAATCGCGTGCGGTTTAACGCGCCAGCCGCCCCAAAAATCAGGGTGGGGAACTTCACCTTCGGCGAACTTTTCCTGGTAATGGCTCATTCGATCTTTTAGCTCACTATCATGTTTTAGCTTTTGACTCTGCTTAGACGCCCAAGCGCCAACTTGACTACCTCTGTCTCGGCTATGAAAGTAATCAGCAGACTCTTGCGCGGATATTTTTTCTACCGTGCCTTCAATACGAATTTGTCGTTGTAAAACGTTCCAATGAAACAATAAGGCAACCTTATTGTTGTCAACAAGTTCATTACTTTTACGACTGGCGTAGTTGGTGTAAAAAACGAAACCTTCATCATCATAATCTTTAAGCAAAACCATACGAGAGCTAGGTTGCCCATCGGCACTGCAACTACTAACTGACATGGCTTCAGGTAATAATATTCCTGATTTATTGGCATCTGCAAACCATTGCTCAAATAACTGTGCCGGGGTTGTGTTTTCGGAAATTTCAGGAAGGGGTAGGGCGACGCCTTGACCAAAGGTGAATAGACAGCGTAGTTTTTCAAATAACGTCATAATATTTAAAAGTGATTGAGTGTGAAGGTGTGCGGTTATTTTATGCTTAAATGATGTTATTGCAAGGTTATGCCGAGGTTATCTTTGGCTCATAGCAAAGTTATATAAAAATGAACCATCATTAGCGATGGCTTACCAATCTTCACTATCATCCAGTAAATATTTAAGGCGTTTCTTTTCTCGCAACTCATCAATACGCTTACGCGCTAATAGGTTCTTTTGTGCTTGCGCTTGGGCGTGCTTTTCAGCCAAGGAAATGCCGTTAAGGCTATATTTTTCAACGCTTTCATCTGAACTTGCTTCATCGGGGAAGTTATTGTTAATATCGCTTATCATTGGCCTTGACCTTATGTTGCTATTGATAAAGTATTTCAATGTATATTGCTTAACATAGGTAAGATAATGGCTATTTTCAATGCCACTTTACAAAAAAAATCAAAAATAGCACAAATCATTACAGAGCGATTAATGTAAGCTAAGTAGGTATAAAGCTTACATTAATCGCTGGCTAGCTCTTTATAACCGGCAAAAGTATAGGTTTGGCTAGGTTAGCTATTAGTGTCGGTATATTTCACTATGTGGTTTTAAAACTTGTCGATGGAGTGCTTACTAAGCAATAAAAAATAGCTAATAAAAAGTAGCAGGCAATAAAAAACCAGTGACAAGCACTGGTTTAAATTATCGTTGCTAAGCTATATATACCCAAGCTACTTCAAGATGCTCGTTTCAGGGCGGATGAGCGATTCATAATCAAGGCGCATATTTCATTAATGGTTATTCCCTTAATTACGCACGCAACGATGAATATGATTTGCTCATACGCCCCTAGGGCTGGTTTAGACACGTTTTATCCATCGTTATTGATTTCGATAAGGGAATAACCATTTTCTTCAATCAATGCCTTGCCTAAAAACGTATCTAATTCCAGCTGAATCCTGCACCTTGAGGTTGTTTGGGTATAGCTTAAGCTTACCAACCTTCAACGCCTTTCATATCAGGTAATTGGTGAGCAATACCTTTATGACAATCTATACAGGTTTTCTCTCCGCTTGCTAAGGCCGTAGAGTGTTGGTACGCAGCCCGATCACTTTGTTCGGTAAAGTCCATGTAGTCGAAGTTATGACAGTTACGACACTCTAAGGAGTCATTGGCTTTTAAACGATCCCATTCATTTTGTGCTAAACGTTTACGATGGACTAAAAACTTCTCACGAGTATTGATTGTACCAAAAATCATACCCCAAACTTCTTTTGAAGCTTGCATTTTACGGGCAATTTTACTGGTCCAGTTATGTGGTACATGACAATCAGGACAGGTTGCACGCACACCTGAGCGGTTAGAAAAGTGAATGGTAGTTTTCATCTCTTCGTAGACATTGTTTTCCATTTCATGACAGGAAATACAAAACGCTTCGGTATTGGTCACCTCTAGAGCGGTGTTGAAACCACCCCAGAAGATAATTCCAGCAACAAAACCACCGATAACCAAAGCACCTAGGCTGTAATAACCACTCGGTTTAGTGAGGGTTTTCCAGCCAATCATTAGTATTTTTTTCATGCTAACTCCTAATGCTCTTCTGATTTAGCTTTTGATTTTTCGTTCATCAAACTGTGCATATCAGTAAAAGTGTTTTCTACTAAAGGTTCTGCATCAAGTTGCGTAACATGACACTGATTACAAAAGTAACGACGTGGTGATATTTCGGCTAAGAAATTGCCATCACGATTCATAAAGTGAGTCACACTTACCATAGGTGCCTGTGATTTCTCTGTACGATGACGTGAATGACATGACATACACTTGTTGTTGTATTTATTCACTTCATAACTACGGGTCGTATGAGGAATAACCGGTGGCTGCATGGGGTAATTACGCCCTTGCTTGATATCCTTATTAATCACTTTAGGAATACGGTTTGGCTCTTTTTGTACATCAATCGGTGTATGGTCTCTAAGAGTCGCCAAAGAGTTAACTGTTTCTTTATCAGCAGCATTGGCGTTTAGAGAGTACATCATTGGTAATACGGCTAGTACCAATAAACTGGCAATTACTGCTAGGTTAATTTTTTTCATTATCGACTCCTAAACTTTAACAATTTTGATAGCACACTTTTTAAAATCCGTTTGCTTTGATAGCGGATCAGTGGCATCTAAAGTGACTTTGTTTACTAAACGACTAGCATCAAACCATGGCATAAACACTAAGCCAATTGGTGGCTTGTTTCGACCTCTTGTTTCTACGCGCGTTTGCACTTCACCACGACGAGAAATAAGCTTCACTAAATCGCCACGACGCATACCACGTTTTTTAGCGTCATCTGGATGCATATAAACTAAAGCATCTGGCATGGCTTTATACAACTCAGGAACACGTTGAGTCATAGAGCCTGAATGCCAATGCTCTAATACACGACCGGTTGATAACCATAAGTCGTACTCTTCATCAGGTGATTCTGCTGCTGGTTCATAAGGGAGAGCAAAAATTCTCGCACGACCATCTTTGTGACCATAAAAATCCCAGCCACTACCCGCTTTAACGTAAGGATCTGAACCTTCTTTAAAGCGCCATTTTGTTTCTTTGCCATTAACTACAGGCCAACGTAATCCACGCTCTTTGTGATAGGTATCATACGGAGCTAAATCATGAGCATGCCCACGACCAAAGGTTGCATACTCTTCAAATAAACCTTTCTGAATATAAAAGCCAAAATCACGAGCGTCATCATTTAAACGATCTTCAGGCACTTCATCAAGGGAGAACTTACCAACAGACGAATCTTTATAAAGTACGTCAAATAAAGTTTTGCCGCGTACCTCTGGCTTTTTAGCAATAAGCTCCTCTGGCCAAACGTCTTCAATAGCAAAGCGTTTTGAAAATTCAACTAATTGCCATAAATCTGATTTAGCGCCAGTCGGTGCTTCAACCATTTGATACCAAGATTGAGTACGACGTTCAGCATTTCCGTAAACACCTTCTTTTTCTACCCACATAGCGGTCGGTAAAATTAAGTCAGCAGCTTGTGCGGTAACGGTTGGGTAAGGGTCAGACACAACAATAAAGTTTTTAGGGTTACGGTAACCTGGGTAAGCCTCTTCATTGATATTAGCTCCGGCTTGCATGTTGTTATTACATTGTACCCAATAGAAGTTTAGCTTGCCGTCTTTAAGCATACGGGTTTGTAAAACAGCGTGGTAGCCTGGTTTCGGCGGAATAGTTCCTTCAGGTAAATCCCATGTTTTTTCAGCGGTAGCGCGATGTTTAGGGTTGGTGACAACCATATCTGCCGGTAACCGGTGTGAGAATGTGCCCACTTCACGAGCAGTACCACAAGCCGAAGGTTGACCTGTTAACGAAAACGGGCTATTACCCGGTGTTGAAATTTTACCTGTTAATAAGTGAATATTATAAACTAGGTTATTGGCCCAAACACCACGAGTATGTTGGTTAAATCCCATGGTCCAGAAAGAGGTGACTTTAATTTTTGGATCGGCATATAACTCAGCTAATGCTTCTAATTTATGCTCAGGTACACCTGATAGCTTAGAAACGTATTCAACGGTATATGTACTAACAAACTTTGCATATTCATCAAAATCTATCGGTGTTGAGCTACCTGCTGTTTTGCCATTATTCTTAGCTGCTTGCTCTAATGGATGTTCTGGACGTAAACCATAACCAATATCCGTTTCACCCAATCTAAAGTTAGTGTGTTTACTAACAAAATCTTTATTAACACGATCGGTTTTAATAATGTAGTTAGCAATGTAATTTAATATCGCTAAATCAGTTTGCGGGGTAAAAATCATGCCGTTATCGGCTAGATCAAAGCTTCTATGTTCAAAAGTTGATAACACAGCTACTTTTACATGAGGTGAGCTTAAACGGCGATCGGTTAAACGTGTCCATAAAATAGGATGCATTTCAGCCATGTTTGAGCCCCATAATACAAAGGCATCAGCAGCTTCTAAATCATCGTAACAACCCATAGGCTCATCGATGCCAAAAGTACGCATAAAACCACCAACAGCAGAAGCCATACAGTGTCTAGCGTTCGGGTCAATATTATTTGAACGGAAACCGGCTTTCATCAGTTTAACTGCCGCATAACCTTCTTGTACTGTCCATTGGCCTGAGCCGAACATACCCACTGCTTTGGGACCATCTTTCTTTAAGGCGTCTTTGGCTTTTTCTGCCATAATATCGAAAGCTTTATCCCAAGAGATAGGAGCAAATTCGCCTTCTTTATCGTACTTGCCATTGGTCATACGAAGTAGCGGTGTTGTTAATCTATCTTTGCCGTACATGATCTTCGAAAGGAAGTAACCTTTAACACAGTTAAGGCCTTTATTAACCGGTGATTTTATATCACCATGGGTAGCAACCACTTTGCCATCCATTACACCAACATTAACACTACAGCCAGTACCACAAAAACGACAAGGGGCTTTATCCCACTTTAGTTTAGTCATATCAGAGCTAGTAATTAAGTTTGAGGCTATTGCAGGAACAGATACCCCAGCTACAGCCGCGGCTGCAGCTATTGCATTTGCTTTAATAAATCCTCGGCGATTAATTGTCATCGTGCCACCTTCCTTTTACTTGTTTTGATTCGGTTTTAAAATATGGTTATGTTTGATTTATTTAAATAAATTTTCTTTAATACGTTTATTTTTAATTATTATTTTATTTTTCTATAACTGGGCGACATCGTCACCAGTACTCTCATCCAGGATTTGATGATAAACAGGTGATAAATTAATAATGCCTTTATGAACTCTGATAATGTCCATTTTTGTGCCAATATCTCTATAACTATTGCCTTCTATAGTGAAAACAATTTTACCTTCTGCACTAGTCGCGTGAATTTCACTACCTTCAATATCTGTAATGGCTTGTTTCACTTCATTCAACTGCGCCAATATAGGGTAAGCTACAAAGCTTGCTACGTGATATTCACATGTTGTATCTTCAGTGTTTTTCGTCATATTGATTCTTTAAATTACGTTAAGTTGAATTAAATTAACTTGCGTTTGGTTCGAATGTAAATGCTATGGCATCTTGTGGACAGCTTTTAATACATGCGCCACACTGCGTACAATCAAGCTCATTTAAACTCGGTTGCGGAATGCTTGAATTAAGGTAATTAAATTTAATTACGCTGGTTTCACATTCATCACGGCAACTTTGACAATAAATATTATTTTTAGCTAAACACTTATCACTAATTTCTAGCGTTACCGGCCAAGCTTTTTTACTATTGTTTATCGTGTTTTCTTCAGTGAATTTACCTTCCAAACTGTTAGCTTCAGGGAAAGAGCCTGAAAAAAGTGGTTGCTGACAAGTCTCGATACATTTATTACAAAAGGTACATTCACCTAAGCTAAAATCGACCTTTGGAAAGCCATCTTCATCTTTAACAATAATATTGCTTTCACAACGGCTAATGCAGTCTTGGCATTGTGTGCAACCTGAGGTAAATACGGCCTCATTAATTACCCAAGGTAAGCGCAGTTCTTGTTTAGTTTTAACGCGGCCGCGAAAAAAACGTCTTCTTGATGGGTCTGCTAAGTGTTCCACAGGTTTAGTATTATTAGTAAGCAAGTGATTAAGAAACAGGTGGGCCTAAGAAGGCTAGTTGACTGAACCATACGGCAAAGCCAAAACCGGCAACGATAATTACCGATAAAATTGGCGCTAAAAATACCGCTAAAAAGATAAAGGTATTTCGCTCATACTTTTTTTGTTGTTCAGGAGATGTTGCTTGATTCATAATGCTCTCGAAAGTTTATGATTAAGTTAAGCTATATTTAGGACTAATTTTAATCCTTTGTTAGTGCGCTTATATTGACGTAGATCAAACTTTGCAAAATAACCATAGTTAATTTAGGGTTTATCCAGTATAGATGTTAAATATTGTAAATATCTAGGGTGTTTTTTATATTTTTGCCACAACATACTTGATAAACTTAATGTTATTTTCCTTTGCTAATTTTTAGGCTGTCAAAAACCAATGCAAGTCCAACACTTCACTCCTTGGCTTAAAGCTTATGCTAAGCAAGCCCTGTTAAACAATGAACGTCGCTTAGTTGTTTTATCAGGCAGTGAAACCTGGGCACTATCATTATTGGGCTCTATCGATGTGGTATCTGAGACTTTGCAAGGGAACACTGATGGTGAGTCGAATTTATCTGCCCCTCATTTGACCTGTTTAATATATGGCGACAGTGCCACCTTTCCTGCAAATGTGCAGAAAAAGCGCTATCGAGATAAGTTAGGCAGTGAGAGTGATGTCATCATTTTTGTCGAAAGCCAATTTACTATTGATGCTTTTGCGGCGTTATCAGGAACCCTAAAAGCTGGCGGGTTATTATTTATAGTGCTGCCAGAACTCAATAAAGCTTCTCAAGAAAGTCTGTTTTTTAAACGCTTTTATGCATTAATTCAAACGATGCCTTACCAGACTATTATCACTGAATCACAAGCTAAACTTTCACCACCAAGCATATCCCTCATTGAGCAAGAACATAAAGAAGTACAAGAAAGCTATCCATTAGGCTGCATTACTGCTGAGCAGTACCAAGCGGTACAAGCCATTGTTAAGGTCGTTACCGGACATAGAAAAAGACCGCTGGTGTTAACCGCTGATCGCGGTCGAGGTAAATCTTCGGCTTTAGCTATTAGTTGTGCTCAGCTATTACAAGCGAATGAAAAAAGTGTATTTCAAATTGTTATTACCGCGCCAGATATTCAAGCTCTAACGGTTTTCTTTAGGCAATTAAGTAATAGCTTGCCCAATGTTGAGCAGCGAGGTAATACCCTTACTTATGGTAAAGCCAGTCTGGAATTTATCGCCGTTGATCAACTGTTAAAACAAACAGTAAAAGTTAACCTGCTCTTGGTTGATGAAGCGGCCGCTATTCCGGTATATTTGCTTGAACAATTACTTAGCTGTTATCACCGAATGGTTTTCTCTAGTACTGTCCATGGCTATGAAGGGGCAGGGCGTGGATTTACCATTAAGTTTCAGCAGAGCCTTGCTAAGTTATGTCCTCAGTGGTCGAGTTTACATATCAATCAGCCGATCCGTTGGCGGAAAAATGATCCATTAGAACAGTTGGTTTTTGATAGCTGTTTATTAAATGCCGAGTTACCTGCTTTACCTGCTTTACCTGCTCAGCTACAAATAAATAGTGATGATAGCGTTAATGAAAAGGCTGATTTTATTGCCTCCACGATATTTAAAATCATAAGTGCTGAAGAGCTAGTTACTGATGAAGGGTTGTTAAAGCAAGTTTTCGCAGTTTTGGTGACTGCTCATTATCAAACTAAGCCGAGTGATTTACAGCTGCTGTTAGATAATCCACAGGTACAACTGGCCTGTTTGTATTCAAAAAATAATGGTCAAGTTGCAGTGATAGCCGTTGCCTTGCTAATGAATGAAGGAAATAGTTATGGTGTTGATGAGGCGGATGTCAGGGCGATAAAAAGCTCACAACGTCGTTTACGTAATCACTTTTTACCTCAATCATTATTAAGTCATTGTGGTTTTGAACAAGCCTTTGATTATAATTATTTACGAATTATGCGCATTGCCGTGCACCCACAAATACAGCAGCGAGGTATTGGTTTACATTTTCTAGCACAAATTCAGCAGTTAGCGACAGAGCAGGGTGCTGACTTTATTGGCTCCAGTTTTGGCGTGAATGCTGAACTGCTATCCTTTTGGTTTAAAGCCGGGTTTACTATGGTGCGTATAGGTTTTACTAAAGATAAAGCCAGTGGTGAACACTCTGCTTTAGTTATTAAAGGTAAAAATAAAAACGCTGAGCAAAGACAGCAGCAATTTAAACAAGACTTTTATCGTAGCTTTGATTATTTACTTTTAGAAGAATATAAAACGCTAAGCAGTAAACTTGTGCATTTACTGTTGACACAAACAGCTAAGGAATCTCTAACAAAGTTGTCGACGGCTGATATCGAAAGTGTTTATGCCTATGCTCGAGGGGAGCGCTTATATAGTAGTTGTGCCTTTAGTCTGTATCAATGGCTCAAACATGATCTGCTAACTCATAACCAACATACCCAGACTGATGTTATTCAGCACTCCTTGGTGCTTATTGCTCGGTTAATACAAAAGCATGGGAGTGATACTGTTTGTCAGTTATATGGCTTAACAGGGAAAAAAATGTTGAACCAACACATTAAAAATTACATTGCCTTGCGGCTAGCTGCCATTAATTAGCTGCATACCAAGCAGCTAATTAATGGACTTAAGCTCTTCGGGCATGCCAGTGCCAAAAGCGCTGCATAGCTATATAATCGCAGCGTTTTTCACCACAAAAGTTGATATCATCGTGTTGCAGTAACTTGTTTAAGTAAAAGCAGATGGTTTGTGCTAAACCGCTGCTCGGATTGTTTTTATAAGTGGTTAGCAACATAACTAACCACTTCTCCATATAAGTAAACTCTTTTGATGCGGTTAGACACATAATAATTTTCTCCCTAAAGAACATCACTGTTGGTACTACTTGCCAGTAAGGTATGCCAGATAACTGCCTTTGCATTCGCATTTAAGCATTTACAGTCACCGCAGTGTAGTAAACCTGAGTCGAGTAAATGAGTCAGTAGATTACTTGATATCTCTACTTGTACTTTATCGTAATTGTTAACAGTTATAGTGGTCATATCTATCCCCCCATGTTTTTATTAAGCATAAACAAAGAAAATGATTAACGCAAATGATAATTATTATCATTTGGTGGATTTTAGTAAAGTTATTGAAAGTACATGTTATTTTATTTTACTAAAAGCTATTAGTAGTACAGTATGGATAGATATTGAAGGGTAGGGAACGAGTTTATGATCGCAGCAGTAAGTGTACAGTCACTGAGTAAGCATTATAAAGATGTCTGCGCCGTTGATAAGGTCAGTTTCGACGTTCAACAAGGACATTGTTTTGGTCTCCTTGGGCCAAATGGTGCGGGCAAAACTACTACCATTGAAATTATGGAAGGTATTATCAGCGCTACTTCAGGGCAAGTGCTTTATCAAGGTCTGCCAGTCGATAAGCAGATGTCTCAACAAATAGGTATTCAGTTTCAATATACCGCCTTACAAGACTTTTTAACCGTTAAAGAAACCCTTAATTTATTCGCTTCCTTTTATCAGCATACCTTAGCGCAAGAGCAATTGATTGAATTGTGTGACTTAAGTGAGTTTATTAACCGTGATAACCGTTTATTGTCGGGAGGACAAAGGCAGCGATTACTACTGGCTTTAGCTTTGATTAACGACCCGAAAATACTCTTTCTTGATGAGCCTACTACCGGTTTAGATCCCCATGCCAGACGTAATTTTTGGAAATTAATTAAAAATATTAAAGCACAAAATAAAACCATTATTTTAACGACTCATTATATGGATGAAGCAGAGCAGCTTTGTGATGATATTGTGATTATGGATCAAGGCAAGATAATTGCCGCAGGTACCCCTCATCAATTATTAGCCAAACACTTTGAGGATGTTTTTATATATTTGCCCCTGGCACAGGTTTCAAATGAACTGGTAACAGCGCATGGCTGGACTAAATTAGCTGATCGTATTGAGATTGCTAGTAAAAACGTTGAACAAACGCTAACACTGTTGATGGGACAGGGCGTTTCTCTTGATGGCTTACATGTTAAATCAGCCAATCTTGATGATTTGTTTTTGAAGTTAACAGGTCATTCTCTTCAAGCCTAGTTGCTAAAGTAGCCTTATACCTTAGGATGTTTTATGAATTTCAAACGTTTTTTTGCCGTATTTAAAGCGCGTAATATTGAGTTTTTCCGAGATAAATCATCTCTTGGCTGGAACTTGTTTTTCCCGGTTTTATTATTAGTTGGTTTTTCATTTATATTTTCCGGTGATGGTCGTCCGGCTTATAAAATAGGTTTGCTTAGCCAACAAGGTCAAAGCGAAAGCTTGGCACAAGCAACATTGACGCAACTACGCTTTATTGATTTTATCGACTATAACGATGTTGATTTAGCAAAAGCAAAACTTAGCCGCCACAGTCTTGATTTGTTAGTTGATTATAGTACTCAGCGTTATTGGGTGAATGAAGAGTCTGCAAAAAGTTATTTAGTTGAAAAAATCTTTCTTGGTGAACAGTTTGGCCAACAGCTAGGTCAAAAACTAGGTAAGCAATCCGCTTTTACTCGCTTAGAAAGTAGCGGTAAGAGTATTCGCTATGTTGATTGGGTGTTACCTGGGATTTTAGGCATGAATATGATGTTCAGCTGCTTATTTGGTGTTGGCTATGTCATTGTGCGCTACCGGAAAAACTCAGTACTAAAGCGCCTAAAAGCAACGCCGTTATCGGCTTTTGAATTTGTATCAGCGCAATTATTATCACGATTATTTATCGTGATGTTTATGTCGCTAGTCGTCTACAGTGGCTGCAATGTGTTTTTTGATTTCTTTATGTTGGGTAGCTATTTAGATTTATTCATCATTGGTGCCTTAGGCGCTTTTTGCTTAATTAGTCTAGGCCTACTGGTGGCTAGTCGTAGTAAAAGTGAAGAGCTTATTGGCGGCTTATTAAATTTAACGTCTTGGCCTATGATGATGCTCTCCGGAGTTTGGTTCAGCTTGGAAGGGGCGCCGGATGCACTGAAAATATTTGCTGATTTTATGCCGCTGACTCATTTAGTTGCCGGCGCTAGAGCGGTAATTACCGAAGGGGCATCGTTGAGTGATATTAGTTTTCATGTCAATGCACTGTTACTAATGAGCTGTGTATTTTTGCTGTTAGGGTCTTATTTGTTTAGTTGGAATACCGAGCGTTAGGTGCTTGCTCTTTAATAATAGTGACTGAAGCAAGGAACTTCACCGCTAAATTAAAATTGAAATGATAGTGTTGTGGTGTAGTATTAGTATTATAAACAAGCAAGTAGAGTGATATCAAACGGATTAACTAGTCCTGTTGGTCTCAGTTGATTTAGCGCTTTAACCATTAGCTGCGTTTGTGGTAATCATATGGTCATACCAGTATACTTGCTTTTTAATAGGTAGTTACCACGATGACTACCAGTGTTTTATCCCTTTTTATTGAGAGACCTATTATGGCTGTTGTGATTAGCGGAACGGGGTTATACACTCCTTCGCAGAGCATCTCAAATGATGAATTAGTACACTGTTTTAACCAATACGTAGAAAAGTTTAACCTTACTCATAGCCAAGAGATTGAAGAGGGTAAGGTCACGGCGTTATCTCCTTCTGACAGCAGCTTTATTGAAAAAGCCTCGGGCATTAAAAGTCGCTATGTTATGGCGAAAGAAGATATTTTAAATGTTGATGTGATGGCGCCACGCTTTACTGAACGTAGTAATGATGAGCTTTCCATGCAAGCCGAAATGGGTGTGGCTGCAGCTAAAGAGGCTATGTTAGCTGCCAATAAAACCCCCGCAGATATTGACCTAATCATTGTTGCTTGTGCTTATACGCAGCGCTCTTACCCGGCGATGGCCATTGAAATACAAAATGCCCTTGGTTGTGATGGTTGGGGTTTTGATATGTTGGTGGCATGTTCTGCCGCAACCTTTGGTATTATCAATGCTGCCAATGCCATTCGCAGTGGTACAGCTAAAACAGTGTTGGTGATTAACCCTGAAATATTATCTCCGCAAATTAATTATCGTGACAGAGACAGTCACTTCATCTTTGGCGATGTTGCTACCGCTTCAATTATTGAAGATGAAAGTACTGCCAATGCTGAGCATGTTTTTAAAATAGTGAGTGAAAAACCTATTACCCGTTTTTCCAACAATATTCGCAGTAATATTGGTTATATGAATAACTGCAGTCCAGATAATGTTGATGATATTGATAAATACTTTATTCAGCAGGGGCGTAAGGTTTTTAAAGAAGTTTTACCTATGGTATCGCATTTAATTATTACCGAAATGGAAAAGCTTAGCCTGGGTGCTAATGATATTAAGCGTCTTTATTTACATCAAGCCAATATCAATATGAATAATTTTATTGCTAAAAAAGTATTAGGTCGGGAGCCGCTTAGTAGTGAAGCACCTATTATTTTAGATGAATATGCCAATACCAGTTCAGCGGGCTGTATCATCACTTTGCACAAAAATAAGCAAGGCTTGGTCGCAGGAGATAAGAGTGTCTTATGTTCATTCGGCGCTGGTTATTCGGCATGTTGTTTAATATTGGAATATCTATAAAAAATAGTATCTGCGCTTATGACACAGTCTAGTTTTTGGCAAACACACACTGAGACCGGAGGTTTTGCTGAATTATGCAATGGCCTTTATCAGCGAGAAATCAACCTTATTGCTAAGGGCGATTATGCCAGTGTTCAGGCTGTTCAGGCGCGTTTACAAAGTTTACCTTATTACATCACTCGAACAGCTCATGCGATGACAGAAGTTAACTCTCAAGGGCTTTCACCCTTGCAATTGGATAGTCAAAACGCCAGTTGGTCGGCAAAACAAAGTACAAAATTACCTTTGTCAGGACAAGAAACCGAGCAAGAGCGTGATAAAGTTTTTGCCTGGTACTTGCAAGAAGGTATTTGTGTAGGCTTAGCTGTGCCAGTGCTGTTATTTGATCATATTATTATTGATTGTATTGACCGCATTGATGTCGATAGGCAGAGACTACGTACTAATGTTGGTGGCTGGTTTTCACTAGTTGCTACTAATAGTGTCACCCAAGGCAGGGATGTAAATAAACAGCTGCTTAAACCCAATAAAAAAATTATGACCTCAGCTTGCGCAGGTCATTGTTGGCAAAGGAATAGCAAGCAACTTCCTATTATTCCAAGTTTGCGAGAATTATTACTATCTTGCTCTATTAACTGGAAAAACTTCAAAAAACCTTTGCCTATTTAACTCTGCCTTTACTTAGGTATAATAACCATACTATTCACTGAATTTTTATATCCTCTTCTTAGGTTGTTATGCGCGTATTTACCGCTGTTTTACTGATACTATTAGTGTTACTTCAATACCGACTTTGGTTTGGTAAAAATAGTGTGCCTGACTATATTGCCTTAAAAGAAAATCTAGTACGTCAGTTGGGTGCGAATGAAAAGCTACAGCAACGCAATAAATTACTTTATGCCGACACTGATGATTTGAAGTTGGGGCTTGAAGCCATAGAAGAACGAGCTCGAAACGAGTTGGGTATGATCAAAGAAAATGAAACGTTTTTTCGTCTCATTCCCAAAGAACGTGGCAGACGTAATGTGAGTGATAATATCAACGGTAAGGTGATGCCATAATGGAACAAGCACAACAATTTATTGTTATTGTCCCGGCTGCCGGTGTTGGTAAAAGAATGCAAGCCAATTGCCCAAAACAATATTTACTTATTAATAATGAAAGCATACTTAGCCACACTGTGATGAGACTGTTAAGTCACCCGAGGATTGCACAGGTGATTCTTGCCTTAGGTGAGCACGATCAATATTTTAATGAGTCTGAGTTAGCTCGCCATAAAGATATTATCCGAGTAAAAGGTGGCGCTGAGCGGGTAGACTCTGTGCTCAGTGGTTTACAAGTGGTTGATAGACAAAAATATCCTTGGGTGTTGGTACATGACGCCGCGCGTCCTTGTGTTAGCCATGAAGATATAGATAACTTGATTAATCAATGTTTAAGTAATCATTGTGGTGGAATTTTAGCAACACCTGTTCGAGATACCATGAAACGTGGTATTGCCAAAGCAAGTGAAATTAACGCGATTAAAAATACCGTTGATAGAGAGCAATTATGGCATGCGTTAACGCCGCAATTATATAAAACAGTTGAGCTAACTCATGCCATTGAGCAAGCATTAGTGCAGGGGTTTCTCATCACTGATGAAGCTTCAGCAATGGAACATGCTAATCATAAAAGCCTACTTGTTTCTGCCAGTAGTGAAAATATAAAAATAACTCACCCTAATGATTTAGCATTAGCTGAATTTTATTTAAATAAGCAAGCAAAGAGCTAGATAAAGGACGACAGAATGCGAATAGGTCACGGTTTTGATGTACATAAATTTGGTGGTCAAGGGCCGATAGTGCTTGGCGGGGTAGCAATACCCTTTGACCATGGTTTTATCGCTCACTCTGATGGTGATGTCGCTATTCATGCACTTTGTGATGCTATATTAGGCGCATTATGCTTAGCAGATATTGGTAATCACTTTCCTGACACAGATGGTCAATATGAAAATATTTCCAGCAGAATCCTATTACGCCATGTGGTCTCGTTAATGACAGATAAGGGTTTTCAACTAGGTAATGCCGATATTACTATTGTTGCTCAAGCACCTAAAATGGCGCCACATTTATTAGCCATGCGTACTTGCTTAAGTGAAGACTTACAAACCAGCATTGGACAAGTCAATGTTAAAGCAACCACGACAGAGAAGCTGGGCTATACCGGACGAAAAGAAGGTATCGCAGTACATGCTGTGGTTTTATTAATAGCGATAGAGCAACCTTTGCCTCCGATGGAAGAAATTCAAAATATATAATTTATTTTAGTTGGCCCTAGTGCCTTGTACCGTGAACTCATTACCGAATTAGAAGAAGATTAATAAATGTTAACAGAAAATTCCTATTTACACGGAAAACCAGAATCGAGTGGTTTACTACGTAGCCAAATAACTGACTTTAAAGTTTTTGAACAATTACCTTTTTTACCCTGCGGTGAAGGGGAGCATTTATTTGTTCATATTCGTAAAACAGGTGCTAATACTTTATTTGTTGCCCGTGAACTCGCTAAGTATTTTCAAGTGAAAGAGCAGCTTGTTTCCTATGCCGGTTTAAAAGATCGTTTTGCAGTTACCGAACAGTGGTTTGGTGTGCATGTACCCGGTAAGCAAGAATATAATTTAGACGACTTGAATATTGCAGGCGTAGAGGTGCTGTCTTACCAGCGACATAATAAGAAATTACGCACCGGAGCTTTAACGGGTAATCGCTTTGAACTTATTTTACGTGACGTGACCGCTATCAAAGCGTTCACCGAGCGCTGGCAAAAGATTGTTGAACAAGGGGTGCCAAACTATTTTGGCGAACAACGTTTTGGCATTGGTGGCGGTAACATAGAGCGTGCTTTGGGTTTGTTTTCAGGTCAAAAAGTAAAAGATAAGAAAAAACGTGGTATTTATTTATCGGCGGCCCGCTCACATATTTTTAACTCCGTGCTTAATGAACGTATACAGCAACAATGTTTTGATCAAGTGGCTGTTGGTGATGTATTAATGTTGGCTGGTACCCAGTCAGTATTTCACCTTGATGAAATAGACGACACCATTAAACAGCGCTTTGTTGATAAAGATGTTGATATCACTGCCCCTATGTGGGGATCAGGGGAGTTGATGACAAGTGATGCACCGCTTAACCTTGAGCAAAAAATAGCAGGAGAGCATCCGGAGTTTTGCCAAGGATTACCACGTTTTGGTTTAAAACAAGAACGTCGACGCATTCGCTTAACTATCAGTGAAACTGATCTTGAATTATTGTCGACACCAGAAGGCTCAGTACAAAAAGAGCATAACGCCGTGAAAATTAGTTTCTTTTTACCTGCTGGTTGTTACGCTACTACCATTTTACGTGAGTTATTGACCTACCAAGATATGACCACCCGTATTGATAAAAGAGCAACAAGTGCTAGCCCTACTGCAGCAACGCCAGATAGCAATAATGGATAAGAAGCCCTTAACAACTAAAATGAAGATATTACTGAGTAATGATGATGGTGTGCATGCCTTAGGCATCAAAATACTGTTTGATGAACTGGCTAAGCATTTTATCGTCAACGTGGTAGCACCGGATAGAAACTGTAGCGGTGCTAGTAACTCTTTAACATTACTGAACCCTTTGCGAGCTGAACACTTAGATAATGGCTTTACTTCAGTAAATGGCACGCCAACAGATTCAGTGCACTTAGGTCTTAGTCAGCTTTACACTGATTGTGACTTGGTTGTTGCTGGGATTAATAAAGGCGCTAACTTAGGTGATGATACCTTGTATTCAGGTACAGTCGCTGCAGCGACTGAAGGGCGTCATATGGGTATGCCAGCTATTGCAGTATCCTTAGCGGGTAAAAGTGAACAACATTACCAAACGGCAGCAATTGTTACCGCAAAAATAATCAAACGTTTACGGACTCATCCATTACCCTCAGATCAAATTTTAAATATTAATGTGCCTGATATGCCTTTAACTGAACTTAAAGGCATAAAAGTAACGCGCTTGGGTCACCGTCACAAGGCTGAAAGTATGCAAAAAATGCAAGACCCATGGCAACGTGACATTTATTGGTATGGTTTATTAGGCCAGGAATTAGACGGTGGCGAGGGCACAGATTTTCATGCGGTCGCCAATGGCTATGCTTCAGTAACCCCGTTGACAGTGGATATGACCGCGCACCGAAGTATAGACAATATTAAAAGTTGGCTCAGTGAGCTTAACTTATCAGACTAAATCGAGATGTATTTTTATGATGTCTAGTCGCATAGGCGGAAAATCAAGACGCAGCGGAGAATTGCTGGCGCAAAAGTTGCAAAATGAAGGGATCAGTAACGCTGCCGTTTTGCAGGCTATTGCTCAATCACCGCGGCATATTTTTGTGCCTGAGATATTGGCACATAAAGCCTATGACAATACCGCTCTTCCTATTGGCCAAGGGCAAACTATTTCACAACCTTATATAGTTGCCAAGATGTCTGAATTATTACTGGCAGGCGGGAGACCGAAAAATATATTAGAAATAGGCACAGGATCGGGCTATCAAACCTCTATTCTAGCTCAGCTAACGGATAAGGTTTTCTCTGTTGAGCGTATCAAAGCGCTACAGTGGCAAGCAAAGCGTTGCTTGCGGGCGATGGACTTACATAATGTTGCAATGAAACACGGTGATGGCTGGCAAGGCTGGCAGAGTAAGGGACCCTTTGAGGCCATTATCGTTACTGCCGCTCCTGCGAGCGTACCACCCGCATTATTAAGCCAGCTCGCTGATGGCGGCCGTTTAATTATCCCTGTTGGCGAACAAACTCAAATTTTAAAAATAATCACCCGCGATGGTGATACCTTCAATGAACAGCAAGTAGAAGCCGTGCGCTTCGTGCCTTTAGTACCCGGAGATTTATTGTAGTGAAAATATTTTCTAGCCTTTATAAGTGGACTTTACGTTGGGCCGAACATCAATTTGCGCCACGATTTTTAGCCGTGCTTACTTTTGCTGAGTCCATTTTTTTCCCTATACCACCGGATGTCTTACTCGCGCCTATGGTTTTGGCGAAGCCTCATAAAGCATGGTATTTTGCCAGTTTAACCACAATAGCGTCTATTTTAGGTGGGGCTGTTGGTTATTGGCTGGGGTACTTGATGTTTGAACCTTGGATTCAGCCACTAATAACAGAATTTGGCTACCAAGATCGTTTTAATACCGCAATTAGCTGGTTTAGTGAATGGGGTGTTTGGGTGGTGTTTATTGCCGGTTTCTCACCTATTCCTTATAAGCTATTTACGGTCAGTGCTGGCTTTTTGCATATGGCATTCTTACCATTTTTTATTGCCTCAGCGATAGGGCGGGGCTTACGTTTTTTCATGGTTGCAGGTCTGATCAAATGGGGCGGTAGTGCCATGGAGAAAAAGATTCGTCAATGGGTCGATGTACTCGGTTGGGGCTTTGTTGGTGCCATTGTTATTGGCTATTTTTCTTTACGTTAAAGTGAATTGTTATTCTTCTTATTTATATAAATAGTCAAGTTGTGTGGGCGATAAAGCAAAGGGAACTTCCCCAAAGGGAGTCATTGTGATTGCTTTTCGTACCATCAAATACACATTTGCTTACTTTATATTCGCTATCACACTTTTCTCTTGTAGTAGCAGGAATACTCCTGCTCCGGTATCAAATATTCATAGCACTCGTATCTTAGGTGAACATAACCGAGATTCGATAAAATCTACGCAATACACTGTAAAAAAAGGCGAAACTCTTTATTCTATCGCTTGGCGGGCTAACTCTGATATTAGAAAAATAGCTCAGTTAAATAAAATCTCTCCTCCTTATCGAATTTACCCCGGACAAAAATTATTCTTAGTTGAACAACGGGCTAAAAAATCAACGAAAGTAAGTAAGAATAAGGTGTCGAATAAAAATTCGACTAAAAGCTCTACAGCTAGCAAGACAAATAGCAAAAAAAATACACTTGCATCTACGAAAAAGCAGGCGTATGGTGAAAATGTAAGCGCTCAGAAATCATACCGAAACAGCACTTTACCAGCAGAAAAATTTTCACAGAAAATTAGCCGTTGGCAATGGCCCGTTAAAGGCAAAATTGTTAAGTTGTTTTCAAATAGTGCTCAAGGTAATAAAGGGGTTGATATTACCAATCGTCGTGGTACTAAAATTAAAGCTACGGCGAAAGGTAAGGTGGTATATGCAGGTAATGCTCTTCGGGGCTACGGTAAACTCATTATTATAAAACATAACGATGACTACCTTAGTGCATATGCCCACAACGATCGCATCCTAGTTAAAGAAAAGCAGTTCATTAATATAGGGGATGTTATCGCCACCATGGGGGATACGGATGCCAACAAAGTTATGCTTCATTTTGAAATACGCTTTCGAGGAAAATCAGTTAACCCTTTAAAATATTTACCAAAAAGATAATGCTATAAAATAATAGCAGTAAACCATAAACCATAAATTATAAACCTTAAGATAAATACTAAAAACAACCGGAGTTACTGTGAATATTTAAATATTAAAAACAAGCTTTGCAAATTTGGGAGAATAGCATGGTCAAATTAAAAGAAGAAAAAAGTACTGTAGAATCAAAGGAAGACGTATCATCTAATTTAGATGCGACGCAGATTTATTTAAGCGAAATTGGTTTTTCACCATTATTAACCGCTGAAGAAGAAGTATATTTCTCACGCTTAGCCCTTAAAGGGGACGAGCCTTCACGCAAACGTATGATAGAAAGTAATCTACGTTTAGTTGTCAAAATTGCCAGACGTTATAATAATCGGGGATTGCCCTTATTAGATTTAATTGAAGAAGGTAATTTAGGCTTAATTAGAGCGGTGGAAAAATTTGATCCTGAAAGAGGCTTTCGCTTCTCAACCTATGCCACATGGTGGATACGGCAGACCATTGAACGGGCAATAATGAACCAAACCCGTACTATTCGATTACCCATACATGTTGTTAAAGAACTTAATATTTATTTACGTGCATCACGTGAATTAGTTCAAAAACTTGATCATGAACCTACTGCAGAAGATATAGCCTCTCACCTTGATAAACCTGTTGCTGACGTCAATAAAATGTTGCGTTTAAATGAGCGTATTGCTTCAGTCGATACGCCTTTTGCCGGCGACTCTGATAAAGCTCTACTTGATGTTATTGCGGATGAAAAAAGCGCAGGTCCTGAAAGCGACTTACAATCGGAAGATATGAGCAATAACATAGTTCATTGGCTAAATGAGCTTAATACGAAGCAAAGGGAAGTCTTAGCAAGACGTTTCGGTTTACTTGGCTATGAAGCGGCAACCTTAGAAGATGTAGGTTGTGAAATAGGTTTAACTCGTGAACGTGTTCGCCAAATTCAAGTGGAAGCATTAAAGCGCTTACGTGATATTTTATCGCAGCAAAACTTATCAATTGAGGCTATTTTCCAGGCTTAATTGAAATTATAGTTGACCTAAGTTGCTGATATAGCAACAAGGGCTAGACATAACAGTAGAACGTTTAAGGCAGCAATAATATTTGCTGCTTTTTTGTTGCTAATAAAACACATGGACTAACTTGATCACATAGACTTATTGCAATAATTAAGCTCTTATACTTTACTTAATTGACATAGTACAAAAAGCGGTCAACTAGAGGTGTGAATTGAGTCTTAAGTTAGTCAAATCCTTCCTTACTCACTCAATACTATTGCTACTTTTAGTATTGCAAGGTGTTAATGCTAGCTTACCATCCAATAATTATTTCCCCCCTGCTTATCATCTGCAAAACCCTTTGGGCGCTTTACAAATTGAAAGCTTAACGATTTTCACCATGTTTCAAGATCATCAGGGCTTTATTTGGTTGGGTACTTCTGCAGGGGTATTACGCTATGACGGCTATGAATTTAAAAGTACCAGTAAAGACTTCGAGCAGCTAGAAGTTTGGTCTATTATTCAAGACAATAATAAGGATCTGTGGTTTGGTACCCGTAATAAAGGTCTGGTGAAACTGACGAGCAGTAATCAAAAAATCACATTGTTTCAGCATGATAAAAATAATTCGCATAGTCTGAGCCATAATAATATTCGCAAACTGTTACTTTCTAAACAAGGAGGTATATATATTGCTACCTCTGGTGGCGGTTTAAATAAATATAATACCGAGAGCAATAACTTTCAGAGGATCCCATTAATTAATCCGCAAAATACTGCAATACTATATTTACGCGACTTGGTAGAAAGTAATACGGGTGATCTGTGGATAGCGACTAGGGATTACGGTGTTATCCAATTAAATAAACGGACAAGTAAACTAACGTATTATCAAACGAGTGCAAAAGATAGCAATACACTATCGAGTAATACCATTAAATCGTTATCATTTGATGATAGTAACCATAAGTTATGGGTTGGTACCTGGGGAGGTGGTTTAAATTTGCTTGATATTAATACTGGCAAGGTAAGGCGGTTTTACTTAGGTAGCGGAGATAAAAAAAACGTTGGGCCACAAACCATTGTTACTATGATGAGGGATAGGCAAAATATGTTGTGGTTAGGTACGCTTAATGGTGTTGCTTACTTTGATTTAACCACAGAAAAGTTTCATTACTTAAAAGACGAGTATCCAGAATTATCAACCTTAGGTCATGCGGCTTACTATGCTTTGATGTGCGATGAGCATGGCAGTATCTGGCTAGGCAGTTGGCGTGGCAAGTTACACTCTCTTGTTTTAGATGATCATAATTTTCATTTGGAAAGTTTAACTCAATATTTTCCCGGCAGCATACATGAAAAATCGATATCATCAATTCTTACCGACAATAATGGTGATGTATGGCTGGGCACTGAAACAAGCGGCGTTCTTCACCTCAGTGCTAACCTGCAGCTAATTAAACATTTTCAACATCAAAAGTCTGATGGAAACTCACTATCGGATAATGCCATAAGCACTATTAAGCAGCAAAGCAATGGTGATATCTGGGTTGGCACAAGAAACGGCGGGCTGAATAAATATCAAAAAGAATCTGATGACTTCATTACTTTTACTTTGCTTAATAAAGACGGTGGACGTGGCTCAAGCGATTATATTAGTGAAATTTTTGAATATAATGACAAGCTATTTATTGGTTCTACTAGTGGTTTATATGAATTCAATTCACAGAAAAATGAAATGAAACATATAGATCTAGTAGGGAATGAAAATATTTACCCTAGTAATGGCTCAGTAAATGCTATGTTTCTAGATAGCCGCTTCAAATTGTGGTTAGTGACGACAGAAGGCGTATATTTAAAAAAAACTGATATGCCTTTTGAACTTGTCTTTAGTTTTAACGAGCAACTGCCAGCGAGCAGTGTTCGTTTCTCAACTGTGGCAAAAATAGCCGAAGATGATCAGCACAATATTTGGTTCGCCACCAATACTGGGCTATGGGAAGTAGAAGAAATTACCAAGAATATTAATGGCAATACAGTTTTAGTTCTACAGCAGCATTTATCCACTATATTATCAGGGATGCAAAAAGATAGTGCTGGCATGCTTTGGTTAGCAAGTAATAATAATTTATATCGTTTTTCACCGCTAACTTATCAATTTGACACTTTTAGCATATTAGATGGCATAAAGGGCAGTTTTAACAATGCTGCTCATGGTCTAGCGATAAATAATCAGTTATATTTTGGCTCTGATTATGGGCTGTTGTCGTTTGACCCTCAGTATATAGTGACCAAAAATCACCAAATTAAAGTTACCATTGATGACCTGCTACTAGCAAATAAGTCAGTGCAAGTTGATGAAAAAAGTAGGATTCTGACTAAGCCTATTTATCAAACTCAACATTTAACCCTTCCTGATAATGAAAATATTATTTCATTTGATATATCCGCATTGGATTTTAGGCAGCCAAACAAGGTTATTTATCAGCATAGGTTACTGGGTTTTGATGAAGCTTGGATTGAAAATACCGCTAAAAATAGGCGGATAACATATACCAACTTAAACCCAGGGCAGTACACCTTATCTATTCGAGGGGCACATACCTTTAACCCTATCTGGGGAGAAAGTACCGATTTATCTATCACAATATTACCACCACTTTGGTGGACATGGTGGGCGAAATTAATCTATGTACTCGTCGCGCTATTACTGCTTAAAGTTAGCTACCATGTACATAAACACAGAATTCTTTTTATCGCTTATGAGCAAGCAGCCTTAACCGATTCATTGACGGGTTTGAAAAATAGACGTTTTTTAGAAAGTACCATTGATCAAGATATTTCCCAATCGATGCGCTTGAAAAAAGATAATACCCTGAATGCTGATGTGACCTTTTTTTTCGCCGATATTGACTTTTTTAAAGAGGTAAATGATAAATATGGCCATGAATCAGGTGATATGGTTTTGAAGCAATTCTCCGCTTTACTACAAGATGTCTTTCGCTCTTCAGATCATATTATTCGTTGGGGAGGAGAAGAGTTCTTAATAGTTTCACGTTTTACGCAAGCTGACAAAGCTCAAGAGATGGCTGAGCGTTTACGAACTAAAGTAGGTAATAAATCATTTGAAATATCTACGGGTGAAAAAATAACTAAAACAGTTTCCATTGGCTATACCACTATTCCTTTTGATCGCGCTGCTACTTGTCGCTTAAGTTGTTCACAACTCATTGAAGTAGCAGATAAAGCGCTTTATCACGTAAAAGATAACGGCCGAGATGGTTGGGCGGGTATTTCAGCCGGGGAACATTTTAACTTAAGGAATTTTGAACGTATTGGTGATTTTAATTTAGCTGACAAAGTAAGCAGTGGCGAAATAATATTAGTAAGTAAATTACCCCATAGCAGTTAAATAATGATGTTTATATCAATAGCTGTTTAGCTAATAAGGAAAGTCAGTTACTTGCTAACTTATCACAGTGGGATTAAATCATCAAAACTCAATCAAAATGGCTGCAATTACCGAGTAATAAAAACCCTATAGCAGGGTAACTTTACTAGGTAGGTTAAATTATCAGCAAAAGCTACGCAAAAAGTCCATTAATAGGCTAAATTGTAATGAAAAACCCTGAATGCCCGTAGAATAAAAAGGTCATTTTATGGTACTATCGCGCCAGAAAATTTTAACTTAGAGCCAGTGGGTATTCTTCTTTAGTGGCAACGCTAAAATTAATTCTTCACTGAAATACACTGAAGTTAGTGACTTACATTTTATCTAATTGATATTTAGGCATTTACTCCTTTCTAAATGGTTTAAGCGTTGTGGTATTTATTAGATAAACTAATGAACTGATTTTTATACTCCCATCAAAAGTAGTGCAAGTGTTTATGATTACAATAAAAAAAGGCTTGGATGTTCCTGTAAAAGGTACTCCCCAGCAGGTAATCCATGATGGTCCGTCCATCAAAACCGTTGCAACACTCGGTGAAGAGTTTGTGGGTATGCGTCCAACCATGTTTGTCAAAGTGGGTGATCGCGTTAAAAAAGGTCAAGCGATTTTTGAAGATAAAAAAAATCCTGGCGTTAAATTCACAGCTCAAGCTGCCGGTGTTGTTAAAGAAATTAACCGTGGTGAAAAACGTGTTTTGCAATCAGTTGTTATCGATGTCGATGGCTATGATCAAGAAACGTTTACCGCTTATCCAGCAACTGAATTTGCTTCTCTAGCACGCGAAGACGTTGTTAAGAACCTAGTTGATTCAGGTTTATGGACAGCATTTAGAACTCGCCCATTCAGCAAAGTACCTGCCGTTGATAGTGCACCTGCTGCGATTTTTGTTAGCGCCATGGATACTAATCCATTAGCTGCAAATCCAGAAGTCATCATTAATGAACAAGGTGAAGCGTTTAAAAATGGTTTAACTATTTTATCTCGCTTAACGAGTGGTGAAGTATTTGTTAGCAAGGCTCCTGGGTCAAATATCCCAGTAGATAGCAATGCAACAGTAACTGAATTTGCCGGTAAACATCCTGCAGGTCTTGTAGGTACACATATTCACTTCTTAAAATCAGCAAGCGCCGACAGGTTTGTTTGGCATGTTGGTTATCAAGACGTTATCGCTGTTGCCAAATTATTCACCACTGGTGAACTTGACAATACCCGTGTTATCTCACTTGCCGGCCCAGCGGCCACTAACCCTCGTTTAATACGTACGGTTCTAGGTGCAAGTACTGCTGAATTATCAGCAGGTGAAACCGTTGATGGTGAACTACGTATTGTTTCTGGTTCATTACTAATGGGCTCAACCGCGGCAGCAGTTCACGGTTATTTAGGTCGTTATAATGTACAAGTATCATTAATTCTTGAAGGTCGTGAAAAAGACTTTATTGGTTATATGTACCCAGGTGCAAATAAATTCTCGGTAACACGCGCTTATTTGTCGCACTTGTTCCCAAGTAAGTTATTTAACATGACCACTACGACTAACGGTAGTTCTCGCGCTATGGTACCAATTGGTAACTTTGAACGTGTTATGCCATTAGATATTTTACCTACCTTATTTTTACGCGATATTTGCTCTGGTGATACCGACGGCGCGCAACAACTAGGTGCCTTAGAGCTAGACGAAGAAGATTTAGCACTGTGTACATTTGTTTGCCCAGGCAAAACAGATTACGGTGTAATTCTTCGTGATTGCCTAACCACAATCGAAAAGGAAGGTTAGTCATGGGCTTGAAAAAGTTTATTGAAGACATTGAACCGCATTTTGAAAAAGGCGGCAAACATGAGAAATGGTTTGCACTTTACGAAGCTGTTGCTACGGGATTATTTACCCCTGGTTATGTGAACAAAGGTAAAACCCATATTCGTGATAGCATTGATTTAAAGCGTATCATGATCACAGTATGGCTTGCTGTTTTCCCTGCCATGTTCTTTGGTATGTATAACATTGGCTATCAAGCTGTTGACGCATTAGCGGCGGGTTATGCTTTACCACAATCTTGGCAGGTTGATTTATTTACCTTGCTTGGTGGTACGCTAACGGCCAGTGCTGATACTTTTAGCATGATGCTTTACGGTGCTTGTTTCTTTCTACCAATCTACGCGGTTACGTTTGCTGTAGGTGGTTTCTGGGAAGTTCTTTTTGCTGCTGTGCGTAAACATGAAGTTAATGAAGGTTTCTTCGTTTCTTCTATATTATTCGCACTTATCTTGCCAGCGAGTATTCCATTATGGCAAGTCGCCATTGGTATTACTTTTGGTATAGTTATCGCTAAAGAAATTTTTGGTGGTACAGGTAAAAACTTCTTAAACCCTGCATTAGCGGGTCGTGCGTTTTTATTCTTTGCTTATCCTGCTCAAATATCAGGTGATGCGGTTTGGGTTGCTGTTGACGGCTTCTCAGGCGCTACTATGTTAAGTGCATTTAATGCTGGTACGGCGGGCATGGTTGATTACACTATGAACGCAGATTGGTGGAATGCATTCTGGGGCTTTATTCCAGGCTCTGTTGGTGAAGTATCTACTTTTGCTATTTTATTGGGTGGTGCTTACATCCTTTATAAAGGCATTGCTTCATGGCGCATCGTCTTAGGTGTGTTTGGTGGTATGGTACTTACCTCGTTATTATTCAATGTTATTGGTAGTGAAACTAATGCAATGTTTGCTATGCCTTGGCATTGGCACTTCGTTATTGGTGGTTTTGCCTTTGGTATGATGTTTATGGCAACAGATCCTGTGTCGGCTTCATTTACTAATACCGGTAAATACTGGTTTGGTGCACTCGTTGGCGTGATGGTGGTATTGGTTCGTGTTGTTAACCCTGCTTTCCCTGAAGGCATGATGTTAGCGATATTATTTGCAAACTTGTTCGCGCCATTGTTTGATTACTTTGTTGTCAAAGGCAACATAAAACGGAGGCTTGCTCGTAATGTCTAAAACTAAAAAAACTGAAACGGTTGCCGGTACGCTGATATTTGTTTTAGTTATTTGTTTAGTGTGTGCGGCCTTGGTATCTATCTCCGCGGTTGGTCTAAAGCCACTACAACAAGCTAACAAATTGCTTGATAAGCAAACTAAAATACTTGAAGCATCAGGTTTATTAGCTACAGCTTTGAAGTTAGAAAGCATAAACGCTGCTGGTAGTAAAGCCAAAAGCATTGTTGCTACTTATAACAAGCGTGT